>CAZFUO010000313.1:0-2799 GCA_964522065.1 uncultured Bacteroidales bacterium
CTCCTGATTCACGTAAGTCAGATAATTGTGGTCTCTTTGAGTCAGCAGCGTTTGCTCCTGATCTTGATTCAACAGCACGGTTTAGCTGTGAAAGTGCAATTATAGGTATATTCAGCTCTTTTGCCAAGCCTTTAAGTGATCTGGAAATAGTACTTACTTCCTGTTCGCGGTTTCCATATCCTGAACCACCAGCATTCATTAACTGAAGGTAGTCAATGATTATCAATTGAACATTTTCTTCTCTGACAAGTCTTCTTGCTTTTGTACGGAATTCAAAAATTGACAAACTTGGAGTATCATCAATAAAAATCGGAGCATCCTCAAGATCTTTTATTTTATTATCAAGCTGTTCCCATTCATATTTTGCAAGCTGACCATTTTTAATCTTTTCTGCTTCAATCTCGCAGACATTAACAATTAATCTGTTAACCAACTGAACGTTTGACATTTCCAGAGAGAATACACCTACAGGTTTTTTATAATTAACTGCAATGTTTTTTGCCATCGATAAAATAAACGCTGTTTTACCCATAGCAGGCCTTGCAGCAATAATAATAAGGTCAGATTTTTGCCATCCTGAAGTCATTTTGTCAAGTTCATGAAATCCGGTAGCAAGTCCACTTAATCCATCTTCTCTTTGAGCAGCCAGGTTAATTAAATTTATAGCTTCCTTGATAACAGGATTAATCTGTATAACCTCCTTTTTCATGTTTCTTTGAGAAATCTCAAATAAACCTGCTTCTGCTTCCTGCATTAAATCATCTACATCAATAGTTTCATCAAATGCTTTTCCCTGTACCTGTGAAGTATATCTGATTAACTCTCTGGCAAGAAACTTTTGAGCAACAATTCTTGAGTGATACTCCAGGTGAGCAGATGAAGCCACTTTTCCGGTCAGCTGAGCTATGTAGTAAGGTCCACCTGCTTCTTCCAGTTTTCCTTCTCTTTTAAGCTCTTCCTGGACTGTAAGCATATCTATTGGCTTCTGGTGCAGAGCCAGTTCCTGGATAGCAGCGTATATAAGTTGATGAGAGAATTCATAGAAACTTACAGGTTTAAGAATGTCACTAACTATTGAATAAGAATCTTTCTCAAGCATCAGGGCTCCTAATATTGCTTCTTCCAGTTCTTTTGCTTCAGGTGGGCGTCTTCCAATTATACTCTTTGAACTAATTGATGACTCAGTATATGAATCCTTTTTTTTACGTTTGTTTGAATTATCCATCTTCTCTTTTCTTATGACTCAAAGGTAATCAAGTTATACCTATTTTTAAAAAAAAGGTTTCAACAATCGGTTGTTGATAACTTGCCTCGTTACTCAAATTTTGTATCTTTGTGCGGTTTAAAAAGAGGATATGATTTGTTTTCCAAATGCAAAAGTCAATCTGGGATTACGCATAACCGAAAAGCGACCTGATGGCTTTCATAACATAGAGACCGTTTTTTATCCAATACCTGTCAAAGACGCATTAGAAATAGTGCCACTTGTGCAGGGTGGAGATTTCAGGCTTACAACCAGCGGTATTAATCTCGATAGTAATTCAGAAAACAATTTGGTTACCAGAGCTTTCAAACTTTTTCAGCAGTCATATAGTATTAAAAAGGGGTTTGATATATACCTTCATAAGGCTATTCCTTCAGGTGCAGGTTTGGGAGGTGGCTCTTCAGATGCTGCATTTATGTTAAAGCTACTTTCAGAAGAAACAGGACTTAATTGTGATCCTGATGTTCTTGAATCTTTAGCGACAAAGCTTGGCTCTGACTGTCCTTTTTTTATAAAGAATCTACCCGTTTTTGCGACTGGTACCGGAAATGTATTTGAAAATATAAACGTTTCTCTTAAAGGATATTATATAGTTCTGGTTAAACCTGATATTCATGTGTCTACTGCCGAAGCATATTCAAATGTAAAACCACAGAAACATGAGGTTTCATTAAAAACTTTAATTGAAAAGCCATTGAATGAATGGAAAAATATTATTTTTAATGATTTCGAAACCAGTGTATTCAGTAAATTTCCCGAGATTGGTGAAATTAAGCAGAAATTATACGATAAAGGTGCCGTGTTTGCCCTAATGTCTGGTAGTGGCTCATCAGTATACGGCATATTTAAAGATGAGATTTCTCTGAAAGATGATTTTAGTAATTGTTTCTATTGGAATGGTTATTTGTAATAATTAAAATAATGGCAAAATTAAAAGGTGCTATAATAGTTGATGTCGAACGTTGCAAAGGATGTGATATTTGTGTAAATGCATGTCCTTTTGATGTATTGGCTATGGCAAAAGAGGTTAATACAAAAGGATATAATTATTCTTATATGCTCAATCCGGATAATTGTACCGGATGTGCCAGTTGTGGTTTGGTTTGTCCTGACGGATGTATCCGCGTTTACAAGATTAAAGTATAAGTTATGAATAATGAAGTAATGTTGTTGAAGGGCAATGAAGCGATTGCTCATGCAGCAATTCGCTGTGGTTGTGATGGTTATTTTGGATATCCTATAACACCTCAGTCTGAGATTATGGAAACACTTATGGAGCTCAGACCATGGGAATCTACCGGTATGGTTGTTTTACAGGCTGAGAGTGAAGTGGCTTCAATAAATATGGTTTTTGGTGGAGCTGCTACTGGTAAAAAAGTAATGACAACATCATCAAGTCCGGGAGTCAGTTTAATGCAGGAAGGAATTTCTTTTTCATGTGGAGCCGATTTACCCATGTTACTTGTAAATGTAATGAGAGGTGGTCCTGGACTTGGCACAATTCAACCAAGTCAGTCTGATTATTTTCAAAGTGT
>CAZFUO010000314.1:0-2795 GCA_964522065.1 uncultured Bacteroidales bacterium
TTTGCCAATAACTTAGCCGGCCCCGCCACAAAAACCGCACCTACAATGACCATAAGAATAAGGGTAAAAACACTCATAAAATCTTTATAAGCCTTGCCCATATATTTTTCACCTATACCATGAAGGCTAAGTCCATTGTTTCTTAAAGATAACATGCCTGAGAGATAATCGTGAACAGCTCCACCAAATATACTTCCGATAACAATCCATAAGAATGCAACAGGTCCAAAAGTAGCACCCATAACAGCCCCGAAAATCGGGCCAAGTCCGGCAATATTTAAAAACTGTATAAGAAAAATTTTCCCCCAACCCATCGGAACATAGTCGACACCGTCAGTCATTGAAAACGCAGGTGTTTGGGCTGTCTGGTCGATACCGAATATTTTTTCAACTACTTTCCCGTAAATAAAATAGCCTCCTATAAGCAGAGCTATAGAAATAAAGAATGTTATCATGGTTTGTTAAATAAAGTCTGGACAAATGTAAAAAAAAAGCGGTCAAAAACTGACCGCTTAATAAATTATTTTAACGAAGGCCTGCCCTTAAGCCAGAATTCTTTTTCAGGAGTATCAGTTTTCATAATATTATTCATGCTCCTGTTCATTCCTCCGGGAGCACCTCCCATCATTCCATAGCCCCTCATCATAACCATAGGCATCATATTTCCAGACAGCTCTATTTCAACATCTTTTAATACAAATCCAAAGCTGTATTTTAGCTTACTGTCGTCACTATCAAGCGTTTCTTTGTAAAATGTATTAAACGGAACCGCTAATTCATAAATAAAGGTTCCGCTTTCGTCAATTACAGCAGCAACCTTAACTTCGCAACTTTTTACTGCTCTTACACCATTTTCCAGAAGGAAACCTGTAAGTTTTATGCTGTCACCACTTACAGGACCTTTAACAATAGGCTCAAGCTTAACTTCTTTTTTCTCGGTAGATTCGATTGCAAAAGGATCGATTTCCTTTTTTACAGTACCTGTTGCTGACATTGGGAATGTTACACCAAGGTTTCTGTTTTTCTTTCCATCTCTGTCTATCCAAACTTCAAATCCATTTTTAAGAATTTGTCTGATGTTTTTTTCATCACTTGTTTTAAATATAAAGTATAAGCCATTTATATCATTAGCAACACTATAACTAATGTTGGCCTTTTTATTGAAATATGGTAATGTTGATGGCCATTCTTCAGCGTTTGCATCTACTTTAATACCATTTTTATATGGCAAAAGGTCTATTGCCATTACAGCAAATGATGTGATAACCAGTAATAATAAGACTGAAATTGCACGTCGCATAATAAATTTGTTAATAGTTTTTATTTAATCAGGTTTTTTACAGTATCGACATATGATTTTCCAATTGGAATATCCTTGTCACCTACTTTGACTAATTGATTGTAGATTCGTTCAATCTTATTTTTAGAAACTATGTAAGATCTGTGAATTCTTATAAAATCTTTTTCCGGCAGCTTCTCTAAAATGCTTTTAAGGCTAGTCAATGTCACCAGACTTTTACCTGTTTCAAGGTGAATTTTAATATAGTCATCAAAACCTTCAATATATAGTATATCTTTTGTATTGACTTTTACATTTTTGTAATCAGCCTTAATAAATAGTGCGGTTTCTTCCGTTTGATTTTTTGAATTTTCCTGAAATGATTTGTATTCCTTTGCTCTGTTAACTGCCTCAAGAAACCGGTTAAAATCGAAAGGTTTAAGCAGATAATCAACAGCATTTAAATTGAACCCCTCAACGGCAAACTTGCTGTAGGCAGTTGTGAATATTATCATAGGTTGTCTTTTATCAAGAGATCTGGCAAGTTGAGTCCCGGTAATATCAGGCATTTGAATATCAAGAAAGATAAGATCAACAGGATTTTTCTGAATATATCCCCATGCTGAGATAGCATCAGTAAAAGTTCCCATAAGTTCAAGCCCCGGAACCTGACTAATATAAGTTTCCATCAGATCTATAGCTAATGGTTCGTCGTCAACAGCAATACAAGTTATCATGACAGGTCAATTTCTAAATTTACAATATGTTTATCATCCTTATTACTAATATCAAGTATAAATTTGTTGTGATACAACAAATTAAGTCTCCTTTTTACATTTTCAAGCCCAATGCCTGAGGATGTCTCAAGGCTGTCAGCACCAGGATTGAATATGTCATTTATAATAAGCACCTTCATTGTGTTTATTTCGAATAAAATTCGAATAATTATTTCTGATTCCGTTCTGTTGCTTACGCCATATTTGAATGCATTATCAATAAACGGAATAAGTAACCTTGGTGCGATTTTGAGATAATTGAAGTTGCCTGATACTTCAAAAATCACTTTTGTTTTTTCTGTTAATCTGAGTTTTTGTAATTCAATATAATCTGCAATAAATTTTTCTTCTTCAGCAAAATTTACATAGTCAACACCTGTATCGTTAGTTAATTGTCTCATCAGATTTGATAACTTCATAATGGCAACAGGAGTAGAGTCAGACTTTTTCAAGCTCAAAGAATATATATTATTCAGAGTGTTAAATAGAAAATGTGGATTTATTTGAGCTTTTAAAAATGAAAGTTCAGACTGTAATGCTGATGATTTTACCTTTTCTGCATGTCTTCTCGATTCTTGTAACTGAAAAATAAGATGATAAACCATACTTACTGCCCATACCATAATAAAAGTATATACAAAAGAGAATTGTCTGAATTCAAAACCTCTTGGAGGTGTTCTGCGTGGTCGCATCATGCCATCGTGAAATTCTCTGGGGTATTCTCTTGCAAAATCTCTGAC
>CAZFUO010000315.1:0-2781 GCA_964522065.1 uncultured Bacteroidales bacterium
CTACATGTGCGTTTAAAGATGTTGGTGCTCGTTTTATGTCAAGGCTGCTTGGCTATTTTATTAAAAAACAAGGTCAGGACAAGGTAAATGTTTTGGTTGCAACCTCTGGTGATACAGGTTCAGCTGTGGCTAACGGTTTCCTCGGTGTTGAAGGTATTCATGTCTATGTGCTGTATCCAAAGGGATTAGTAAGTGATATTCAGGAAATGCAGTTTACAACTCTGGGACAGAATATAACAGCCATTGAAGTTGATGGTACTTTTGATGATTGTCAGGCACTTGTTAAAGCTTCATTTATGGACAAAGGTCTGAATGAACATATGAATCTGACTTCTGCAAACTCTATAAATGTAGCACGGTTTTTGCCTCAGGCATTTTATTATTTTAATGCTTATGCTCAGTTGAAGAGGGAAGGTAAGGCTGAAAACCTGGTTTTCTGTGTGCCCAGCGGTAATTTCGGAAATATCACCGCAGGACTTTTTGCATGGAAAATGGGTCTACCTGTGAAGCATTTTATTGCCTCTAACAATCGTAATGACATATTTTTTAAATACTTACAAACCGGTGTTTATACTCCTCGTCCTTCTGTTTCAACAATAGCTAATGCAATGGATGTTGGCGACCCCAGCAATTTCGCCAGAGTTTTAGACCTTTACGGACATTCCTGGGAGGCTATTAAGGCTGATATTAGCGGTGCTGCATACAATGACGAGCAGATAGCCGAAACTATGAAAGCTACATTTACCGAAACCGGTTACTTGCTTGATCCTCACGGTGCATGCGGTTTCAGAGCTCTAAAGGAACAGCTTTCAGAAAATGAAGTTGGTGTTTTCCTCGAAACCGCTCATCCTGCCAAGTTTAAGGATACTGTTGAGAAAATTATCGGTCAGCCTGTGGAGATTCCTGCTACTCTTAAAGCTTTTATGGGCAAAGAGAAGCAATCGGTTGCAATGTCTAAAGATTTTGAAAGTTTTAGAAAGTATTTGTTGAGTATCTGATGATTACTCTGGTTCCCATAGGTGGTTTGTGCAACAGAATGCGTGCAATTGCTTCAGGCGTATATGTTTCAAAGGCTCTGGGAATACCTCTTGAGGTCGTTTGGAAGAAGAATAACGATTGTTATGCTAATTTCGACGACCTTTTTTGTTTGCCCTTAACCGATGACTTCACAGTTAGACCTTTTACACCTGCAGATTTTTATCTCTCATACAGCAAAAAAAGCAATTTGTTTATACCAGGCTTTTTAAGACATTTTATTTTTGATTTTCAATATGTTGGCGAAGCTGAGAGACTTGATGATAGATTAAGCTTTTTTGGAGATTTAAGTCAGTTTGGATTTTTAAGTCAGTCTGGATTTTTAAGTCAGTCTGGAGATACAGGTTTTAATGATGTTGTTAATGCCTCGGATGAGAGCAAATTATCTACTAATTTAAGTGATATTTATGAATCAGGAAAGACAAAAGTCTCTGTTGATTTAAAGAAAATTTTTATAATTTCAGGTTATTCATTTGCAAAGCATTATCCTGTTGTAAATCTTTTCAAGCCATTACCGGAGTTAATGGATAGAATAAACTCTGTTACCGGAGATTTTGGTATGAATACCGTGGGAGTACATATAAGAAGAGGAGACAATCTGCTCGCAATTGCAAAAAACAGTGTCGACGATTTTTTTAAAAAAATGGATGCGTTAATTGCTATAGATAATTCTACCAAATTTTATTTAGCAACAGATTCAGAAGAAGTTAGAAACTCTGCAATATTACATTTTGGAAACAGACTGTTGCATAACAATTCAGAACTAAGCAGAAAAACAGTAAAAGGTATGAAAGATGCAGTAGTCGATTTGTGGAATCTTGCAGGGAGTAAAGAACTTTTGGGGAGCTACAACTCATCGTTTAGCGATATGGCAGTTTCCCTTAAGGGATGTCATCCCTTAAGGGAAACTTGAACCAGGTATGCTGTGTTTGGGGGTGACTTCCCCTTAAGGGATGTCATCCCTTAAGGGTCACTCCAAATTTTTCCTCACTCCCTTCAAATAAGCCTGCATTTTTTCTGCGTCTTTTTCTTTAACAATCTCATGCAGCTCTCCCAATTTTTTCATGATTTTTTCGATTTGCACTGGCGCAAAAGGATTGAATAAAATTTCCTGCAGCAAGTAGTCATCTTCAGACATAAGGCCTTGAGCAATAGTCATATGTCTCTTGAATGTAGTTCCCGGTGCCTCCTGATGCCTCATAACCGATCCGAAAACCAAAGTCGAAGCAAACGGAATCGATAACGAGTAGGCAGTAGTCTGATCATGTTTCTCGAAAGTGTACTCAAAAATTTTCAACTTTAGCGAGCTATAAACATCTTTAAAAAACGCTTTCCCCAAAAAGTCAGATTCCTTTATAATTATCGCACTTTGAGTACTAAGATCGCTCAAACTTGCAAAAGTAGGCCCGAACATTGGGTGAGTTGAAACAAATCTGAAACCACATGTCTCGTAAAACTCTTTTAGGCCGGTCTTCACAGATGCAATATCAGATAAAATACAATTATTTGGCAAATAAGGCATTACCTTTTCAAAAGCCTCTATAGTATATTTTATTGTAACGGCATTAATCATCAACTCAGGTTCGAACACCTGAACTTCTTCAAGGTCTGTTGTACGTATAGCATTGTAAACAAATCTAAGTTGTTTAGGATCTGTATCATACAAACAAACCTCATGATTAAAACTCAACACATCAGCAAAAAAACGTCCCATCTTACCGGCACCCAAAATCAAAATCTTCATAT
>CAZFUO010000316.1:0-2779 GCA_964522065.1 uncultured Bacteroidales bacterium
GTCATGTCAAAAATTGCTAAACAACTTACAGAACTGGTAGGAAATACTCCTTTGCTGGAATTAAATAATTATTGTAGTTACAAAAATCTTGAAGCAAGATTAATTGCTAAACTGGAGTATTTTAATCCTGCCGGAAGTGTTAAGGACAGGATAGCTTTAGCAATGATAAACGATGCTGAAGAAAAAGGACTTTTAAAACCGGGTGCAACAATTATTGAACCAACAAGTGGAAATACTGGTGTTGGACTTGCTTTTGTTTCTGCATCTAAAGGATATAAATTAATATTGGCCATGCCCGAAACCATGAGTCTGGAGAGAAGAAACCTGCTGAAAGCTTTAGGTGCTCAGTTGGTTTTAACTCCGGGACCTGGCGGTATGAAAGCTGCTATTGCAAAGGCTAACGAACTTAAAGAAGAGATACCCGGATCGATAATATTACAACAATTTGAAAATCCTGCTAACCCTGAAGTTCATAAACGTACTACAGCAGAAGAAGTTTGGAGAGATACTGATGGAGAGGTTGATATTTTTGTTGCCGGTGTTGGAACCGGAGGTACAATCAGTGGAGTAGGTGAGGTTTTGAAAAAATATAAGCCTTCTGTTAAGATTGTTGCTGTAGAACCTGATGAATCTCCTGTTATTTCAGGTGGTAATCCAGGTCCACACAAGATACAAGGTATTGGTGCCGGTTTTATTCCTGCAACTTTCAATCCGGCTGTTGTAGATGAGGTTTTCAGAGTTCCACAGGATGCTGCAATACTTACAGGTAGGGAATTGTCTCATAAAGAAGGACTTTTAGTTGGAATTTCTTCTGGTGCTGCTGTTTATGCTGCTGCTGAAATTGCAAAAAGACCGGAGAATAAAGGTAAAAACATTGTGGTTTTATTGCCTGATACAGGTGAAAGATATCTAAGTAGTGTGCTTTACGCTTTTGAAGAATATCCACTTTAATATTGGCTATCTGAACGGTAGATAAGCATTTAGCTGACAAAAAGATATCTATGTGGTTCTTTTGATGTCATAAAATGTTTTTTTTATGAATTTGAATGAAAGTCTGTAAAATGACAGGTTTTTTTTGTAATTTTGTGGCCTGACAAAAAGATTTATTATTCAAGAAAATTACCGCATGAAGAAATCCAAGCCAGTTAAGCTTGTGCTAGAGAACGGTGCCATTTTTCAGGGAAAGTCGTTTGGTTATGAAATGCCAACGGCAGGTGAAGTGGTCTTCTCGACAGCAATGGTGGGCTATCCCGAGAGTCTGACTGACCCATCTTACGCCGGGCAGATATTGACGGTCACTTATCCTTTAATAGGGAACTACGGGGTGCCGGCAGACATAGTCGAAAACCATTTATCAGTATTTTATGAATCGGAAATAATACACGTCAAAGGACTTATTATTTCCGATTATTCTTTTGAGTATAGCCATTGGAACGCTCAGAGGAGTTTGAGTGAATGGCTGATAGAGCAAAAGATACCTGCGATGTATGGTGTTGATACAAGAGAACTCACAAAGTTGTTAAGAGAAGCGGGTTCGCTAAAAGGAAAATTTGTTTTTCCTGACGAAGATGAACCAGAGTTTCTGGATACTGACAACGTAAACTGGGTTGCAGAGGTTAGCTGCAAGGAAGTACTTAAGTATGGTAACGGCAGTAAGAAAATTGTACTTGTTGACTGTGGTGTAAAGCATAATATCCTTAGATGTTTGCTCAAGAGAGATGTTACTGTTTACAGAGTTCCCTGGGATTATGATTTTAGTCAGATTGAATACGATGGGTTATTTATTTCAAATGGTCCCGGTAATCCTGAACATTGTTCTGTTACAGTTGAAAATATAAGAAAGGCTTTACAGGATGACAGACCTGTATTCGGTATATGTATGGGTAATCAGTTGTTAAGTATGGCCGGTGGTGCTAAAACTTATAAACTAAAGTACGGACACAGAAGTCATAATCAACCGGTTATTATGGCCGGAACTGACAGATGTTTTATTACATCTCAAAATCATGGTTTTGCTGTTGATAATGATAGTCTGGGTGAGGAGTGGGAACCTTTGTTTTTAAATCTTAATGATAATACTAACGAGGGTATTAAACACAAAACCAAACCTGTCTTTTCTGCACAGTTTCATCCCGAGGCTTCAAGCGGGCCTACTGATACTGAGTTTTTGTTTGACGACTTTCTGGATCTTATCAGAAAGTAATAATTAATTTTATTTGAAAATATACATGTCTGATAAGAACATAAAAAAAGTACTTTTACTGGGTTCCGGCGCTCTGAAGATTGGTGAAGCCGGTGAGTTCGATTACTCTGGCTCGCAAGCGTTAAAGGCTCTTAAGGAAGAAGGAGTCTATACAGTTTTAATTAATCCTAATATTGCGACAGTTCAGACTACTGAGGGTGTTGCAGATCAGATTTATTTTCTTCCGGTTACTCCGTTTTTTGTAGAGAAAGTTATTCAAAAGGAAAAACCTGATGGTTTGCTACTTTCATTTGGAGGACAGACTGCTCTGAATTGTGGTGTTAAGTTGTTTGAATCTGGTGTTCTCGAAAAGTATGATCTTAAAGTACTTGGAACTCCTGTTCAGTCGATTATTAATACTGAAGACAGGGAGTTGTTTGTAGAAAGGCTTGATGAAATTGACGTAAAAACTATTAAGAGTGTAGCGGTCGAGACTATAGAGGATGCTAAAAAAGCTGCTGACAGTCTTGGCTATCCAATCATTGTGAGGGCTGCTTATGCACTTGGTGGTTTGGGTAGCGGTTTCTGCAATAATGT
>CAZFUO010000317.1:0-2766 GCA_964522065.1 uncultured Bacteroidales bacterium
CAACGCCGCTGTTGTCAGATTTATACTTCCATCTGTTATAGTTAGATCCATAACATTTGTAAGAGAATCTATCAATATCGCTTTACTAATATCTACTGCATACGTAGCCAGACTTGAAGGAGTTTTCAAATACAAATGAAGCACTGCTCCCTCTGATCCCTTAAAAACATCTTTGCTCTTCATCGAAAAAGCCATAAACTTATACACATTCAACTGGGCATTTACTAAAGACTGCGATAATACATGACTGCCAACCCTTGATGACTCGAGTGCGGTTCTGGCAGTATCCAATTGGAAACCTGACGGTATTTGTATATCAAATTCAAAAGCCATAACCGGAGCAGTATTCTTTACAAAAACCGACACCTTTACCGAGTCATTTATTCTGCCACTTGCAGAAGGCATATAAACAGAACTTTGAGTAATAACTCGGTCTAATGTCCATTTTTTACCAGCTGCAATTTCAGAATGACAACTTGAAGAGCCGGGATTGTTCATTACAAACAAGTTTTTACTCGTCGAAACCTCTGTAAGCACAGGCAGTTGATTGAAAATCGAATCGAGAGAAGATGCTTCAAGCTTACAATTCAGACATGAGAGATAAGTTAAAGCACCATTTGGAGAAACTTTCACACTGGTTAAAAGATTAGTATGAACAGTAGCCTTTTTTAGTTGCTGAAGCATTGACAAATCAAGAGAGGTAATTTTATTATCACTACAAGTCAAAGTCTGCAGCTTTGTATTATTACTTAGCCCTAACACTGTTATATCATTACCACTACAATAAAGTGATACCAGTTCAGTGTTCTTCGAAACATCAAGACCCGTAAGTTGATTACTTGTACAACTTATATAATTCAACATAGGAGATTTAGAAGTATTCAAGTTTAATAACCTCCTCGAGTCAGCTTTAAAATAAGTTATACCATGCCCAACGGCAGTACATTCATAATTAGACTGAGCCTCATAATAATGAGAAATAGTCTTTGTGCTCATCGAATCGGGAATCCATTCTGTAACTCCATCACCCCAACTCACCATTAAGTTTCCCGTAAATGCAATTGTCAGAGTTTTTGTATGAGTACTCGCAGTTGAACTCACCTCCCAACTCCAGTTTAATGTATCAATACCCGTCGTCTGTGCACTCGCTGCACCTGAATAAGTTAAGTATGCCCCGACCATAAGGCATACAACCAAAGCCCTGTAAATGTCTTTCATTTTAAGTTTAATTATTTAAGTTATTATTAATTTATTGCACGACAAATATAAACTTTAATATTCACTTATTAATATTTATTTAATGTATTTTACAAAAAAAAAGCCACCCTAAGGCGGCTTTCTTTAATTTAGTATCCGGTAACTTTGGTAAATATTACCCCAGATAACTTTTTAATAATTTGCTTCTTGAATTCTGACGCAAGCGACGAATGGCTTTTTCTTTAATTTGCCTTACGCGTTCGCGGGTCAGACCAAATTTGTCACCGATTTCCTCGAGTGTCATTTCCTGGCCTCCAAGTCCGAAAAACATCTTGATGATGTCACTTTCTCTTTCTGTTAGAGTTGAAAGAGCGCGGTCAATTTCGCGTGATAGTGATTCGTTCATCAGCAAGCGATCGGCTACAGGAGCGTCATCGTTTACCAGCACATCCAATAGTGAGTTATCTTCACCTTCAACAAAAGGCGCATCTACCGAAATGTGTCGGCCTGATACTTTTAAAGTATCTGCGATTTTGTCAACAGGTATATCAAGTTCTTCTGCCAGCTCTTCGGGCGAAGGTTTGCGTTCGTGCTCTTGCTCAAATTTTGAGAACGCTTTTGTAATCTTGTTCAATGAACCAACCTGGTTCAGCGGAAGACGCACGATACGTGATTGCTCTGCCAGAGCTTGAAGAATAGATTGACGGATCCACCATACTGCATACGAAATAAACTTAAATCCACGGGTTTCGTCAAATTTCTCAGCGGCTTTTATAAGTCCCAGATTACCTTCATTGATCAAGTCAGGAAGGCTGAGGCCTTGGTTTTGATATTGTTTTGCCACCGAAACCACGAAACGCAAGTTAGCACGTGTTAGTTTTTCTAATGCAGCACGGTCTCCCATTCGGATACGCTGAGCCAGTTCAACCTCTTCGTCAACCTTGATAAGTTCTTCACGTCCAATTTCCTGGAGATACTTGTCTAATGATGCACTCTCACGGTTGGTGATCGATTTGGTAATTTTTAGTTGTCTCATGCTGTTTTTTGAAAATTAGCGCAAAGGTAGTGACTTTTAGCCTTAAAACCTTACATTTTTAAAACTTTTATTGATTCAGGTCAATCGCATAATAAGTAACCTTTCCGTTTGGATACATTCCGACAATGAATATGCCTCTGTCATCTATGGCAGCATTGTTTTGAGCATCTTTAACTAACTTTTCAATATCGTCTGCAGTATTCACTTTTACATCGTTAACTTTCAGGATTACGTAGCCTTTTCTAATACCGGCTTCACGGAACTTCCCATCTGTAACGCCTGTTACCTGCACTCCATATGAAATGTTTAGTTGACGTTTTAATTCTTCTGAAACCTTTCCGAATGCTGCACCCAGCACTTCTACACCTTCAGTTTTGAGAGCGTCGGTTCCACCTTGCCTATTACGCAATTTAACCTTGTAGCTGATAGTTTTATCGTCTCTTTTCACCTTTACATTTATAACATCTCCGGGGCGATAACGGCTGACCTGCTCTATTAGTTCTGCAGACTTGTCAACTTTTGTTCCGTTAATT
>CAZFUO010000318.1:0-2733 GCA_964522065.1 uncultured Bacteroidales bacterium
GCTGCTGTGTGTGAGAAATATAGTTTGAGTCCTTCACAAAGGTAGTTTATAGGATATTGGTCATTGTCTGTTTTAATGAAACGGTTTTTGGGACATTCTCCGTTGCAAAGTTTTAAATATGGACATTTAAGACAGGTTTCGGGAAGGCTGTCTCTTTTTTCATTTCCAAATCTAATTTGCTTTTCTGAAAGCATCATTTCTGTTATGCTGTTTTTTTCAATATTTCCAAGTTTGAATTTATCGAAGACATAATGATCGCATGAATATAAACTACCATCTGGTTGCAGAGCTGCAGCGTGTCCGCAGGTTTTTGTGTAAAGGCAAATACCGGGCTCAACTCCTGCGTAACATGCAAGTGTAGCCTCAAAAGTTGTTACGAAAATTTCTCCAATATCATTTTTTATCCATGTATCAAATATAGTATTCAGAAAATTACCGTATGCCTGAGGTTTTACTGACCATTCAGTAAGTAGTCCTTCGGTTTCATCAGCCGAACATAACATCCCATTTTTGTGGTTTTTTCTTTCTACAACCGGAGTAAACTGGATATATTTAATATTGTTTGATTTGAAAAAATCATATATCTCCAGGGGGTATTGTGAGTTGTAGTTGTTAATGGTAGAAAGTATGTTAAATTCAACTTCATGCTTTTGAAGTAGGTGTAATCCACGCATGGTTTCCTGAAAACTGCTTTTGCCATTTAAATGATTACGGTATTTATCGTGACAATGTTCTGGCCCATCCAGAGAAAGTCCTACCAGGAAATTATTTTGTTTGAAAAACTCACACCACTCATCATTTAATAGTGTTCCGTTGGTTTGGATTACATTGTCAATAAATAGATTTTGATTTTTTATGGTTTCCTTTTGTATCTGAATAGCTTTTTTGAAGTAATCCAGACCCATTAATAGCGGCTCGCCTCCATGCCATGTGAAAAGCGTGTTTTGAGTAGGTTGACAGTTAACGTATTGTCTTGTGAAATTTTCAAGTTGACTCAGGTTGAATGCTTTGTTTTTAATATTAAACCTGTCGTTTTTTTCAAGATAATAACAGTAACTGCAATCAAGATTGCAAGCTGATCCGATTGGTTTTATTAAAACATATACCGGATACAGAAGTGGGTTATATTGTATGTTTTTCAAATCAAATATAATATTCTGCTGAATCTATTATTCCTGCTCTGAGCGCGTATTTTGTGGCTTCGTGCAATGAGTTTACTTCAAGCTTTCTGAAAATGTTTTTTCTGTGGGTTGTTATAGTATGAATACTTGAAAATCTTTCTGAGGCAATTTCTTTTGTGGTTTTGCCCATAGCAATAAGCTTTAAAACCTCTCTTTCGCTGGATGTCAGTAATTTATCTGAGCTTTCAGGAGCCACAGCCTTACTGAGCATTTGGATACCTGCACGACTGCAAATATATCTTTCCTGTTTGAATGCCATATCCAGAGACAATGAGATTTCTTCTTTTCTGCTATCTTTAAAGACTATACTATAGTTGACAAAATTACCTGTAAAGTATTTTAAAAAGTCGGTACTTAAGTCTTCTGAAAATAAAATCCAGAATGCTTTTTTAAATCTGAAACCAATGACTGATAAGTCTTCCTGTCCGGTAAAGTCCAGTCCTGTGTAATCCAGTAAGACTATTGAATCAGGCTTTTCTGCAAGTAGTTGCATTAGCTCCTTTTTAGATTCGGCTTCCTGAATGGTGTACTCTTTTTTCATTTTTGTCAGGAAATAAAGAATGCCGGCTTTTGAAAGGTCTTGTTGATCTGCCAGAATTATATTTTTTGTCATATTCTTATTTCAGGCTGTTAACAATGTCATTCAATAAATCATCCCTGTCTTCAAGTCCGACTGAGAGTCTTATTGTTTCTTGTTTGACGTTAATTGATTTTCTTGTTTCTTCAGAGAAATTACCATAAATAGTACTTGCAGGATGTATCGCAAGTGATTTGTTATCAAATAAATTTGTCGCTCGTTTTATTAGCTTTAGCTTGTTGAGAAAGTCAAAACACTTCTCGCGACTTTCAAGATCGAAAGTTAGCATTGCTCCGGGTAAGTCACCAAACTGATTTTGGCTGATGTCATAAAACCTGTTACCGGGTAATGCTGTGTAATTGACTGCTTTTATTTCATTTAATTCACAAAGTTTGCCTGCAAGATATTTACATGTTCCGGCCATTTTCGTATATCTTACCTCCAGGGTCTCAATACCAAGTGTTTGCATATATGCTGCATGTGGAGTCATGTAGGCACCAAGGTTTCTGTGAATTTCTTTTAATAGTTTTGCAGTAAAAGCTGCGAAACCGAATTGAGTCGAAAGTTCTTTTAGTTTTGGAGACTTGCTCCAGTTAAATTTTCCATAATCAATAATTAATCCGCCCAGACTGGTGGCTCCTCCAGATATGTATTTTGTACTTGATACAATTTCGATATCTATACCTGCTTTGCCTGCATTCCATTGGCAAAAGGGTATTATGGTTGTGTCTGCTATAAGAGGTACATTGTATCTTTTTGATATATCTGATAGTCCCTTAAGGTCTGCTACCTCCATTTGAGGGTTTGTAATAATCTCCAGAAAGATGGCACAGGTGTTTTCGTCTATGTTATTTGCGGTTTCTTCTAAGTTGGTAAGATCGCAAAATCTGGTTTCGACTCCAAAATCTGCAAGTGTTGAGCTAAAAAATGACCATGTATTGCCAAATAAGTGAGGAGATGTTACTATGTTTGTTC
>CAZFUO010000319.1:0-2732 GCA_964522065.1 uncultured Bacteroidales bacterium
TTGCAGTAATAGATGCACCATTACCAATATGGGCAGTTATCATTTTTTGATTTTCGAATGGAACGCCTAAAATCTCACATGCACGTTTTGATACATATCTGTGACTGGTTCCATGAAAACCATACCTTCTGATACCATAGTCTGTATAATAGTTGTAAGGCAAACCATACATATATGCCTTTGGAGGCATAGTCTGATGAAAAGCAGTATCAAATACAGCAACCTGAGGCACACCCGGCATTAAAGCTTCAACAGCGTCAATACCAATAAGATTTGCAGGATTATGAAGTGGTGCAAGATCTATACACTCTTTTACCATATTTACAACCTCAGCATTAATCAAAACGCTTGTGTTAAATTTTTCACCTCCGTGTACAACTCTGTGACCTACACCGTCAATTTCCTTTAAAGACGAAATACAACCATATTCCTTACTGGTAAGGATATTGAGAATAAACTCAACTCCTACTTTATGACCGGGTATATCTTTTTCAATTATAACCTTCTCGTCTTTTTGTGTCGTGAATTTTAAAAATGATCCTGCTAAACCTATCTTTTCAATACCTCCCTGAGCAATAACCACGTTAGATTGCATATCAAACATCTTATATTTGATAGACGAACTCCCGCAGTTTAAAATTAAAATTTTCATCAGTAATGCTATAAATAATTCTACAATTCGTTATTTGCTTTTTCCCATTGCCTGATTAGAGGTAATGATAATCATTTTAAAAATATCATCAACAGAACAACCCCTCGAAAGGTCATTAATTGGTGCAGCCATACCCTGTAGTATTGGACCTACTGCTTCTGCACCTGCAAGTCTTTGAACAAGCTTATATGCAATATTACCGGTTTCCAGAGTTGGGAAAACAAGGACGTTTGCTTTTCCGGCAACCTCGCTACCAGGAGCTTTTCCAGCTGCAACCGAAGGAACTATAGCTGCATCAGCCTGTAATTCACCATCTATACACAAATCGGGAGCCATTTCCTTTGCAATTCTGGTTGCCTCAACAACCTTATCAACCATTTCGTGTTTTGCACTTCCTTTTGTTGAAAAGCTTAACATTGCAATTTTAGGTTCGATACCTACCAGACTTTTTGTTGTCTCAGCTGTCGAAACCGCGATTTGTGCAAGCTCCTGTGCATTTGGATTTGGGAGTACAGCACAATCGGCAAAAACCATTGTTCCGTCAGCTCCATAAGATTTATCGTTTACAAACATCAAAAATGCTCCCGAAACCACACTTATACCCGGCATGGTTTTTACAATTTGCAGGGCAGGTCTGAGTACATTTCCTGTGGTATTTTGAGCACCGGCAACTTCACCGTCGGCATCACCATTTTTAATCATTAAGCACGCAAGATATAAAGGATCTTCTGCCAGCTTAGAAGCCTGCTCTATTGTTAATCCCTTACTTTTGCGCAGTTCGAACAATAAGTTACCATAAACATCTTTCTTATCGTTATCTATTGGATCTATTATTACCGCCTTATGGATATTATTTAAATCATTCTCAGAAGCAAGCTTCTGAATCTCGCCAACATTACCTATAAGTATAATATTTGCGGCATTAATACCAAGAATACCGTCTGCTGCTTTTAATGTTCTTAACTCACTTCCTTCAGGCAATACTATCCTTTGAGGATTTGATATTGCTTTGTCTTGCATTCTTTGTAAAATATCCATGTCTATATTTTTTAGTGGTGCAAATATACGGGTTTTTGCAATATAGAGATAGCAAAATGAGGTAAAAAAATAGAAATTACTTCTTTTCAGTCAGCAACCTCTCCAACTCTTCAATAGTAAGCTTTTCCTTTAACTCACCAAAGTAAGCAAGACTAATCTTTCCGGTTTCTTCAGAAACCACAATAGCCTTAGCATCAGACACCTGACTTATACCCAAAGCTGCTCTGTGCCTTAAACCCATTTCCTTTGGCAGGTTATCATCGTGTGCAACAGGAAGTATACACGCTGCGGCCTTTATGCTCTCGGCACTGATAATCATTGCCCCATCATGTAAAGGGCTGTTTTTGAAAAAGATATTCTGTATTAGCCTGCCACTTATATTGGCATCAAGTACTTCCCCGGTCTTAATATACTCATCAAGTCTTACTTTATCTTCAAGCACAATCAAAGCTCCTGTATTCTTTTTGGACATTTCCTGACATGCAAGAACTAATTGCATTACCCATTGCTCAATATTATCTTTTCCATCCTTTCTCTGAGATAATAAGCCTGAAAAGTTTTGCCATCTTTTTCTTGAGCCCAACATAACAAGAAATCGTCTTATTTCATTTTGAAAAAGTACAATAAGTGCAATTGCTCCAACACTTACAACCTTATCCATAATTGCTCCCATCAATTTCATTTCAAAAACATAAGAGACAACTATCCATATAGCAAGAAAAGCAAGCACACCCATAAAAATAGATATTGCGCCGGAGTTTTTCATCAGTTTGTATGTACCATACAAAAGAGTTGCAACCAACAAAATATCTATAATATCTTTAATTCCGGGCATTAAGGGCATATTGTTCAGTTTTTATACAAATTAAATAATCTAACACATTCTTTTGCTTCTTTGATATCATGAACTCTCAAAATACTTGCTCCTCCGGCAAGTGCAAGTGTATTTAAGACCGTAGTTCCGTTAAGACTTTGATCGGGAGTTACATTTAAAGCTTTATAAATCATTGATTTCCTGGAAACACCTGCCAGTATGGGAAGA
>CAZFUO010000320.1:0-2695 GCA_964522065.1 uncultured Bacteroidales bacterium
AAAATCACAACTGAAACATCTTTTTCCATCATTACATTCATAATGTCAGGAGTACTAAGGTCATATACCCGCACATTATCAATTGTAGTATTCCTTACACCATTCAATCTGGACACATAGCCCACAATATTATAATTCCTTTTAGTAGATCTCGAAAGCCATTGTACAATAGCAAAACTGTGCTCACCAATACCATATACAAAAGTTTGTTTTTGCCTGAC
The DNA here is from genome assembly GCA_964522065.1 of uncultured Bacteroidales bacterium. Taxonomy (GTDB): domain Bacteria; phylum Bacteroidota; class Bacteroidia; order Bacteroidales; family UBA1402; genus UBA8389. The sequence continues at coordinate 222 of CAZFUO010000320.1, forward strand.
AGCAGGCGCCGGTACAATATTGGCAAAATTATAAATAAATATAAGCCAGTATCTTACATAAAGCACCATTACCAGGTTAAACAAAAATAAAAGCAAAATATAAACCGATTGTATTCTCAAATCGTAAATCGGCAACAGATAAGAAACATAAAGAACAAACGAAGGCAGAAAAGTATAAATACCCAGCTTTCCAATAGTTTTAAACTGAAGATGCCTTACCAGCCCCCTACAAGTACGACACAAAATAGATCCCAAAAAAACTGTAGAAAGATATACTACAGCCATTTTAAAAAAATCAACCAAAAAAATATTTTCAGCATAACTGTGATTATGCAATAATACAACAACTATTAAACAGAATAACGAAACCGCGAAGTCCAAAAGCGTTAATATCCAGCGGTTTCGAAGTGAAAACTCTGTCAGCGGTTTAATTAAATCTCTGAGTTTTTGATATTTCATTTATTTATAACGGGGGATTGTTACTAAATAATTACCCCAAAGATATAAAAATTATTTTAAAATATAAAACCCCAACCAAACCGTTTCCGGCAAGGTTGGGGCTAATAAAGGAGTAAAAATTAATAAAGGGGGTTTATATTAAAAATTATCCTTAAGCCATTCTTTAAGTTGAGGGCCAATTTCTTTGTTTTCAAGTCCAAAGATAATATTTGTTTTTATAAAATCAAGCTTATTTCCAACATCATGTCTGATTCCGTCAAATTTATATCCATACATAGCTCTTTCTTTGACCATCAGACGCATAGCATCAGTTATCTGAATCTCATTATTCTTACCTTTAGGAGTCTTTGCCAGATAGTCAAAAATTTCAGGAGTAAAAATATACCGACTGGCAACGGCCAAATCTGAAGGCGCTTCCTCAGGCTTAGGCTTTTCCACAAAATCCTTAGCCAGATAAACATTATCGTCCATAGCCTCACCATCAATCACACCATAACGCTGCACCTTTTCGGCAGGCACCTGCTCAAGAGCCACCACCGACCCATGATACCTGTTGTAAACCTCAATCAACTGCCTCGTAACCGGTTTACTCTTACTCGACATTAAAGTATCTCCCAGCAAAACCGCGAATGGCTCATTTCCAACATGATCTTTAGCATAGCTAATAGCATCACCCAGTCCGTTCATTTCCTTTTGCCAGATAAAATGAATATTAGCAAGATTAGAAATCTTAACCAGCTTCTCCAGCTCAACCATATTATTCTTAGCCTCCAGAGCAGCCTCCAGCAAAGGACTACGATCAAAATGCTCCTCTATTGCACGCTTACCACGCCCCACTATAATCAGAATATCAGTAATGCCTGCAGCCACAGCCTCCTCAACAACATACTGAATAACAGGAGTATCTACCACAGGTATCATCTCCTTAGGCTGACTCTTGGTAATGGGCAAAAACCTTGTCCCCCATCCCGCAGCCGGAATCACAGCTTTCTTAATCATTCTTATTTACAATTACAGGTTTAATAACCTCTATACCCTTATTCTTAAATTTCTTTTTCAAAGCCTCAAAAACACTATCGTCAGCATAAGTACCAATTATAGCACCCCCCGACCCCGTAAACTTAGCCGAAGCACCCGTAGAACGAGCCATATCAACCATCTCAATATTACCTGGTTCGATATTAATAAGACTACGACGCAAATCAAAATTACGATTTATCAAATCGTGCATCACAGCCTGATCATTATTTTTCAAAGCATCCCTAAATCTGACAGTCAGGTCAGACCACTCAGCCATAGCATCGTGCACAGCCTGTTCACCAATATCATACCTGGCACGCAAATTATTATGAGTCACCTCAGTACCCTCAGACAACGACCTCCTGAAAGCAATATAAACCTTAGGAAAATTATGAGTCTTCAAAGGCACATAATTACCATAACCCTGCTTTTCCATCAAATCCTTGGCAAAATCCATAAAAACCGGGCACTCATACACCTGAGCCACCCTGTCCTGCAAACCCGCAGCCAGACCAAGCTCCTTATTTTCAACACTCAAAATCAAATTAGCAAGCACAGGCCTCGGTATCGAAACCCCGTAAAATGACATCAAAGCCTTAAAACAAGCAGTAATAATTGCCGACGAACCCGCCAGTCCCAGTCTGAGCGGTATATTCGAACTGTACCTAATAGTAAAGTTTCTGTCATCAAGCTTAAAACCACTATTTGTACAATAATTGTAAAACACCTTAATAGCAGCCTTAATCAAGCGCATACCACCATAATACCCATTATTGGCCACCCTTTGCGCCAGCGCCTCCATGTTCTCAAACTTATCAATATCCATAGCCTCAGGAATAATCTCAAGCTCAGGAGTATGATACAATTGCACATTAGCCTGAAAATTACTGAAAACAAAAGCAATAGTCTTACCAAAATAACCGTCAGAAGGATTACCTATCAAAGCGGCACGAGGATATGATGTAGTTTGTATTATCATGACATTATAGATTTAA
>CAZFUO010000321.1:0-2691 GCA_964522065.1 uncultured Bacteroidales bacterium
GCTTGATTTAACACCGCTTTTTATTTTGTTTAGTGGTGTATTTTTCTTTTTTGGCTTTATGCGTTCACAACTGCTGGACTTAACTCCTGTTGCCAGAGAAGCACTTGTTGAGACCCTTCCTGATGGAATAATTGCACTTGATCAGTTTGACAGAATACAAGATGTTAATGACAGGGCAATAGAATCACTTTTTATAAACAGAGGTCGTTATATGGGTATGAGACTGCAGGATTCAATCAGTAAAAAAACTCCTTTGATTGATGCGGTTTTGTCAAATGATAATTCTTTAATAATTGAAGTAGATGATAATGAGATTTCTAAAACATACAAGATTATTAAGCAACCACTTAAGAATTCTAAGGGCAGCCGTCTGATTGTTATCAGAGATATAACTGAGATTCTTGAAAGCCAGTCAAAATTGATTTCTGCTGAAATGAATTATAAAAGTATGTATCAGATGTTCAGACTTATGTCTGATAATATGTCTGATATGGTTTGGGCAAAAGATTTGGATAAAAAATATGTTTTTGTAAATAAAGCTCTTGCTGAAAAAATACTGGTTCTTGATGATACAGAGATAGCTATCGGAAGAACTCTAACTGAAATTATGGAATACCATAATTCAAATAATGTTGAGAGGATAGATTTGGTTGATTATGTATCTCAGGGAGAAGCAACTGATCAAATTGTTATAGAAACTGGAAGGCCATTAAATTTTGATGAGAATATCGATATTGATGGTGTTGAGAGATATCTGGATATTCGTAAGGCTCCAATTTTTAATGAGGATGGCGAAATGATAGGTGTGGTAGGTAGCGCAAGAGACATTACTGCACAAAAGGTTTTTGAAAAGAAGCTTCTTGAAGCAAAATTAAAAGCAGAAGAAAGTGACAGATTTAAATCTTCTTTTCTTGCTAATATGAGTCATGAAATCAGAACTCCTATGAACAGTATTCTCGGTTTCATCTCTATACTTGAAGAAGATAATATAACCACAAATGAAAGGAGAGAGTATCTGGGTATTATGAGGTCTAGTGGTGAGCGTCTTATGGGTACTATTAATGATGTTATTGATATTTCCAAGATTGAATCGGGTCAGATGAAGGTGACACTTTCTGAGTTTAATGTAAATGATTTGATTTACTATATTTATAATATGTTTTACAGGGAGGCTGAAATCAGAGGTTTGAAATTTGAAAAGCCTATGTTGATATCTCCTGAGAAGGCTATTATAATAACTGATAAAGAAAAACTGTATTCTATAACCACAAACCTTGTTAAGAATGCTCTCAAGTTTACACCTGATGGTTTTGTCGAGTTTGATTTGAATCTTGACAATAATAATTTGAATTTTTATGTCAAAGATAGTGGTGTAGGCATTTCTAATGAAAAAATTGATAAGGTTTTTGACCGGTTTAGCTATACTAACGATAAAGATAAAACCAAAGTTGAAAGTTCTGGTTTGGGATTGTCTATAACTAAGGCTTATTGTGAGCTTCTTGAAGGTAAAGTGTGGTGTGAAAGTAAAGAAAATGAAGGTAGTATATTCTATGTAGAATTGCCTTTAAAGAAAAAAAAGAATAAATTTGTATCCTGAAACAAAAAAATGATTTAATGAAGAAACATATAAAAAACAATGTCTATTGGGTGGGTAAGAATCATTGGGATTTGAGAGAATTTCATGGCTCTGAATATAAGACAAGTAAGGGCTCTTCTTATAATTCTTATCTCATTCTTGAGGAAAAAATAGGATTGATAGATACTGTTTACGAACCTTTTTCACATGAATTTGTAAAGAATCTTGCTACTGAAACAGATCTTAAAAAGATTGATTTTATAGTAGTAAATCATGCAGAACCTGACCATAGTGGTGCATTATGTGAATTGCTCGATTTGATACCTGGTACACCAGTATATTGTACAGAAAATGGTATTAAATCTTTGACAGGGCTTTATCATAACAAAGAATGGAATCTGGTACCCGTAAAAACAGGAGACAAGATTTCTGTTGGTAATGGTAAAGAACTGATTTTTATTCAGGCTGCAATGATACATTGGCCGGACAGTATGTTTTGCTTTTTGACCGGTGACAATATTCTTTTTAGTAATGATGCTTTCGGGCAACATTATTGCTCAGAGTTATTGTTTAATGATCTTGTGGATCAGGGTGAATTATGGGCTGAGACCTATAAATACTATGCGAATATTATAACTCCTTTCAGTCATCTTGTTGCAAGAAAAATTGAAGAAATGAAGGAGATGAACCTGTCAATTGAATGTATTTGTACAAGTCATGGTATAGTTTGGAGAAAAGACCCTGGTCAGGTAATTAATAAGTATACAGAGTTTGCTGCCGGCTATCAGGAAAATCAGATCACAGTAATTTATGATACTATGTATCACGGTACTTCCAGTATAGCTGAGAATATTGTTAAAGGTATCGCTGAATATGATCCTTTTGTAAACGTAAAGCTTTTCAGTGCATCAAACACTGATATAAGCGACCTGATTACTGAAATATTTAAATCAAAGGCCATTCTTTTAGGTTCACCTACAGTACACAATGGTGTGTTATACACAATTGCAGGTTTGCTTGAATTTGTAAACGGACTGAAATTTAAAAATAAAAAAGCAGCCGCTTTTGGCACATACGGTTGGAGAGATCTTTCTTCTAAAGTAATTCAAAATTCA
>CAZFUO010000322.1:0-2677 GCA_964522065.1 uncultured Bacteroidales bacterium
GGATTTACAGCATAACCTTTATAAAGTGACTGATAGCCTAACCCCGGAACCCAGAGTATATTTTGACAACCATTAGCTCGTATAGTATCGACAACAGACTGAAAATAAATTTTAAGATTGTCAAAATGTCCTTGAGAACCCGCTCCGTATGTGCCATCGGTTCCTAAAATATTTACCGGCTCATTTGCAAGTTCAAACATAATACCCGGATTGTTTCTCAACTTTGAATGCTGTGAAACCCATCCCCAAACCTTGAGTAAATATTTATTATAGTTATCGTTTACCGCTATCTTTTCAGGACAAACACCGGGAGGTCTGAAAATAACATAAAGTCCCTTTGAATTTGCATACTCGGCCATCGGAATAAATACCTGATCAAGATAGGTTTTGAATCTTGTATAATTGAATGCGGAAATATCGTTTTCGCCGGTAACGTTAACCCCCGGAGTATTAGACCAGTATGGATCCATATGCATTCTGACAAAGTTCATTTTCCAACCTGCCATCAGAATTGAGTCAATTTTCGCTTTGTTATACTTCAAACAACCTGAAACACTGTAATTTGTCCAATACTTCCCCCTCTCATTAAACCACGGACTGTATGTCTGAGCAAAACCGTGTAAAATGACTGTATTGCCATGAGGATCTTTTAAATCTCTTCCATCAACATGTAGTTGAGGTGTAGGCATTCCTATCCATGCATACATTGAGTTAAAAGTTGAAAATAAAAGTAATGTGGTTAGTACTAATTTTATTAAAGTCTTTTTATTTGAGGCTGATATAGTCATTTCACTTCAGTTTTTGTATTTATTTAAAAAGTAACGGAGCCAATTCACGAAGGCTGCGACGCCATGTTAAAAACTCATGTGCAGTGTTTTCTGATACATACGAAACCGCATTGAATCCTGCACTTTTTAATGCTGTTGCTGCACTCTTAACTCCATCAGGATTTTCACGACTACCGCAACTTATGAAAATCAGCTTAACCTTCGATTTATCTTTGATTTCTTCTGGTTTATAAACTCCACCACTTAACAATGCAAAATGAGAGAAAATTTCAGGACGATTTAATGTGATTGTGTGAGTTTCCATACCTCCCATTGACAATCCAGCCATTGCTCTGTTTTCCTGATTTGCCAATGTTCTGAAATTTGCATCAACATAAGGAATTAGCTCATCAACCAAAACAGTCTGAAAAGGCTCAATTTTAAAACTTCTCATCCCGCCAAATTTAGTTTCGTTAGTCATACCATAAGTCATAACAATGATGAATGGTTTTATCTTACCTTCTGCAATCATATTATCCATAATCAGATTGGCATGTCCCTGATTTGACCATGCGGTTTCGTCTTCACCCCAACCATGTTGTAAATACAAAACAGGATAACGGTTTTTAGTATTTTTATCATAGCCCGGAGGAGTATAAATAAATGCTCTGCGTGAAGTATTTGTACTCTTTGAAGGGAATAGTACCTGCTGAACATTTCCGTGAGGTACATCTTTTAATGCATAAAAATCTTTATCGTGAGCCGGAATTTCTATACCACTCTCCCATCTGCAAGAGCCAAAAAAGTTAAGTGTACCCGGATCATTAAATGTACCGCCATCAACAGTTAAATGATAATAGTGAAACCCCTCGTCCATAGGACCTTCAGTTGTACCCATCCATGAGCCATCCTCAGCCTTCTTCAAAACAGTTCCTCCCCTGCCTCCAAGACCAAGACTTACACTAACATTTTGTGCCTGAGGTGCAACCACCTTAAATCGGGCATAACCCTGAGAATTCACCTGAGGATACATCTGTCCCGGTTGATTTAGTTCTGATGGTTTAAAATCTTCAATCACCTGAGACTGCGCTGCAGTAGATGTAGCAGCCGGTGAAGTTGTTGACTGACCCTGAGCATTCAAATTAATATTGAAAGCTGTAAATGTCAAAGCCAACACAATAAAAAAAGTTTTCTTTTTCATTTGACCGTGTTTTTTGTGGTACATATAAATTTAACAATACAAATGTAATCAAGAAATACTGCGCAGGTTTTAAAAAAAAGCACATAAAGTTTTCGAAAATGAAACAAGGGAGTTTATAGTGATTAGTTTTTTAATGCCAGGCGCTGCGCTAAAAGCCAAACGTTCGCTTTGCTCACTAAATGCCAAACGCTGCGCTAAATGCCAGACGCTCGTGGTACTCGCTAAATGCCAGAAAGGTCGGTGGTATTTTTTTACATCACTGTCCCGATTTTAAAAAGTCGATTTAGACGTCGTCTATAGCGATAGGGGTGATTTTGTATAGACGATGTCTAAATAGGTATTTTTAAAAAATACATACATAACAAAAAAAAATTGCCATATGAGTCCGGCTAAATCTTAATTTTAATTCCGGATTGAATATAATTTGATTCAGCAAAACTATCTAGCGAAGCCCCATGGCATTCAGCGAGCACCGCGAGCGCCTGGCATTTAGGCAAAGCCGTCTGGCATTTAGCGAGCACCGCGAGCGCCTGGCATTTAGGCAAAGCCGTCTGGCATTAGAAAAACTAAAAACTTATCACAGAAAACTGATCACTAATAACTTATCACTTAAAAAAAAAAGCTCCTGCCGGAGAATATCCAACAGGAGTTTATTTAAGTGATCCGAGCGGGATTCGAACCCACGACCCACAGCTTAGAAGGCTGTTGC
>CAZFUO010000323.1:0-2675 GCA_964522065.1 uncultured Bacteroidales bacterium
CCAGAAGTATGGTTGAAGATGGAAAAGGTTTTTTATGGTTGGTATCAAAAGCTGGACTTTCAAAATGGGATGATATTGAGAATAACTTTGAGTATTATAAGGTTAATGGACTTGGGAAATTGCTTTCTTACTCTGAGGCTTCTGTTCTTTTTAGTAGTAAAAAAGATATATGGGTGGGTACTGATAATGGTGTTTTTATTTTTAATCCTTTAAAGTTCAAACCTGATGGATATGCTCCAGGGATTTATTTCCCTGAAATTAAGGTGCAGGGTAAAAGGCTTAGCGGTTTCGACAGTGAAAAGAAACTTATTTTACAACCAAATCAACGTAATTTAACTATACATTTTGCTGCTTTAGATTTTAAGGATTCAAGAAATATAAAGTATGCTTATATACTGGAGGGTATTGACGAATCATGGCATTTTGAGGGTGAAAACCGATCTGCATCATATCTAAACCTGCCTGATGGTGAATATTTGTTTAAGGTGAAATCGACTAATAGTGATGGTGTATGGGCTAATAATACTACTACTTTGTTGATTGAGGTTAAGCCGAAATTTAGTGAAACAATTTGGGTATGGGTTGTCTATGTTTTAATTTTTATTTTACTTACCGGAGTAGTAGTATATGTGATTTTAACAATCTTCAGATTGAGGCATGAGGTTGATGTTGAGCAACAGATGTCTGATATTAAACTCCGTTTTTTTACTGACATTTCTCACGATCTAAGGACACCGCTAACTCTTATTTCTTGTCCTGTGGATGATGTTCTTGAGAATGAACAAATTTCGGATAAAGTAAGAAATCAACTTACTGTTGTTCAAAATAATACAAACAGACTGCTGGCACTGGTTAATCAGATTCTTGATTTTCGTAAGATACAGAATAAGAAAATGAAACTAGTTGTCGAGGATGTGGATGTACTACCGGTGATAACTAAAATTATGAATGATTTTAGTCAGATTGCTGAATATAAGGATATAGAAATATCTGTTAGTTGTAGCAGCAAGGTTGTTCGATTATGGATTGACAAGGATAAATTTGAAAGAATTCTTTTTAATCTTCTGTCTAATGCTTTTAAATATACTGAAAATGGTAAAGCTGTAAATATTACTGTTACCGATTTTGAAGACCTGGTAAGGATTGAGGTTAAGGATGAAGGGCCCGGTATCGCATCTGACCAGGTTGAATCAATTTTTGAAAGATTCGAGATGGGTAAAGGTAATGCTCAGCAAAATAATTCTTCAGGTATTGGCTTGAGTCTTGTAAAAGAACTGGTTCTTTTACATCATGGCGAAATAAAACTTGAAAGTACTCCGGGAGAAGGAAGCTCTTTTATACTTGAATTTAAGAAAGGCAGAAAGCACTTCGAAGAAGACGAACAAGCAGAGATGCTGGTCTCAGATGGGATGTCATCCGTTTTTTTGGATCCTGAAGATGAAGAAGATAGCTTTGAGAAACTTGAAAAAAGGGATGTCATCCCCTTAGTTTTAGTCGTCGAAGACAACTCCGAAATGCTTCTTTTCCTTAAAGATTTTCTATCCCGATCATACACCGTAATAACAGCTCAGAATGGTGTTGAAGGTCTGAAAGTTGCTTCTGATGTTTTGCCCGACCTCATCGTTACTGATGTCATGATGCCTCAAATGGATGGCCTGGAGATGATCAGAAAAATTAAGGATAACAAAAATACCTGCCACATACCAATAATAGTTTTGTCGGCAAAAGCATCTATCGAAGATAAGCTTCAGGGTCTGGAAGCAGGCATTGATGACTATATTACAAAGCCTTTCAGCTCGTCCTACCTGCTTACACGCATAAAATATTTGCTAAACCAAAGGAGTGTATGGCAGGAGGCATTCTTGGCTTCTTCAACTGCTTTCTCAACTCAATATGGCGAAACCGCACATATCACTAAAGCAAACCTGATGCCCTCAGAGCCTCAGGTAACATCATATGATGATATTTTCATAAAAGAACTAATGAAAACACTTGAATCTCAACTTGAAAATTCATCACTTAACGTAGATATGCTTGCAACAGACCTTAACATGAGTCGTACAGTATTCTATAAGAAAGTAAAATCGCTGTTAGGTATCACTCCAGTTGACCTTATAAGAGATATAAGAATTAAAAGAGCAGTCCAATTAATAGAAGTTGGAGGTTTCAGCCTTACTGAAGTTGCTTATATGTGTGGCTTTAGCGACTCAAATTATTTCAGTAAATGCTTTAAGAAAGCAACAGGTGTAACTCCTTCAAAATATAAAGAATCAGTTTCTCCAAATTAAATAACATTCATACAACAGACAAAACATGTACAAGATTTCGTTGATTTTGCTTTTTTGCGGTTTAAGCATTTTCCTTTTGGCAACAGAACCCTACAAAAATCCAAACCTTAGTCCTGAAGAACGAAGCAGAGACATAGTGAGCCGGTTAACATTAGAGGAAAAAGTCTCACAAATGATGAATAATGCACCAGGTATTCCAAGGCTCGGAATATCACCTGTAGAATGGTGGAATGAAGCCTTGCACGGAGTTGCAAGAGCAGGAAAAGCAACAGTATTCCCACAAACTATTGGCCTGGCAGCAAGTTTTGATAAAATGGCAGTCAATCAGACATTTACAATCATTTCTGATGAAGCCAGAGCAAAACATCATGATTTTAAAAATAAAAA
>CAZFUO010000324.1:0-2670 GCA_964522065.1 uncultured Bacteroidales bacterium
TACCGGGTTCGATAGGAGAGACTTCCACACTGGCTATTTTGCTTGGTGCTGCTTTTCTGATTTTTTCAGGTGTTGCAAGCTGGAAGATTATTACAGGGGTTTTTGCCGGTGGTATAGGAACAATTTTGTTGTTTAATGCTTTTGCTGTAAATGCTTATATGGCAGTTCCTTTCTGGGAGCAGGTTTGTCTGGGTGGTTTTGCATTTGGTGCCGTATTTATGGCTACAGATCCTGTTACATCGTCAAGAACTGAAAAGGGAAAGTGGATTTACGGTATTTTGGTTGGTGTTCTTGCAATGTTAATCAGGGTAATGAATCCTGCTTATCCTGAAGGAATGATGCTTGCGATTCTTCTTATGAACATATTTGCCAAGGTGATAGACTTTTATGTTGTCCAGGGAAATATAAAGAGAAGGTTGAACAGGGTTAAGGTTAGTACGAAAGTCTCAAAATAATCTGATATGAATAGAAACGGAAATACATATACTTTCATATATGCCTCAGTAATGGTTATACTGGTTGCAGCTGCTCTTGCGTTTACAAATGGCGCACTCAAAGAAAAGCAAAGCAAGAACGGCAATATGGATAAGATGACCCAGATTTTGAGGTCAGTTAAGGTTGATGCTGATTTTAAGAATGCAGAGGAGGTTTACAATAAAACTGTAACTGCTGTTTACGTTCTTGATAGTAAGGGTAATGTTGTAAACAAGGATGCTGCTTCGGCATTTGCGGTTTCGATAACAAAGGAAGTGCAGAAACCTGTTGAAGAGAGACAATTGCCTGTATATGAGGCTGTGATAGATGGTCAAAAGAAATATATATTGCCTGTGTACGGTGCCGGTTTGTGGGGACCTATTTGGGGCTATGTTTCATTAAATGATGACAGAAAGACTATTTACGCTGTGTCTTTTTCGCATCAGGGTGAAACTCCTGGTCTGGGTGCTGAAATTGATACCAAAGAGTTTCAATTGCAGTTTGAGGGCAAGGAAATTATTAAAAATGATGTTTTTAAGTCTGTTGCAGTTTTGAAAACCGGTCAGGTTGTAGAAGGTCAGGATGCTGTTGATGGCATTTCTGGTGGTACCATTACAAGTAAAGGGTTGGAAGCTATGTTACAGAATAGTCTGGTTGCTTACGAATCATTTTTTAACTCTAAACAGGAATAGATATGAATTTTAATAAAGAAATATTTTTAAAACCGCTTAGCAAGGGTAATCCTGTTATTGTACTTGTTTTAGGTATTTGTTCGGCTCTGGCTGTTACTGCTCAGGTTAAACCTGCTATTGTAATGGGGATTTCTGTCATTGCTGTTACTGCTTTTGCAAACGTTATAATATCGTTGCTCAGAAATACTATTCCAAACAGAATCAGGATTATAGTACAGTTGGTTGTTGTGGCTGCTCTGGTTATTATTGTTGAGCAGATACTTAAAGCTTATGCTTATGATATGTGGAAGCAATTGTCTGTATTTATTGGGCTTATCATTACCAATTGTATTTTGATGGGACGTCTTGAAGCTTTTGCTCTTGGCAATAAACCATTTGATTCTTTTATAGATGGTATTGCAAATGGTTTGGGTTATGCAATTGTACTGGTAATTGTAGCATCTGTTAGAGAAATATTTGGTTCGGGATCGTGGTTGGGTATCAAATTGATACCTCAGTCTTTTTATGATGCAGGATACTTCGATAACGGGTTGATGATTTTACCACCTATGGCACTTATAGTTGTTGGTTGTATTATTTGGGTTCACCGTTATATAAATAAAGATTTACAGGAAAAATAATAGCATATGGAAGAGTTGATTAATCTTTTTGTAAAGTCGGTTTTTGTTGACAATATGGTGTTTGCATACTTTCTGGGTATGTGTTCTTATCTTGCTGTATCAAAAACTGTAAAGACTTCAGTCGGACTTGGAGTTGCTGTGACTTTCGTTTTGTTGATAACTGTACCTGTAAACTACTTACTCGACACTTATATACTTAAGGAAGGTGCTATGGCCTGGATAGATCCATCACTTGCTGATGTAGATTTAAGTTTCCTTAGTTTTATACTCTTTATTGCAATTATTGCATCTATGGTGCAGATAGTTGAAATGGTTGTTGAGAAATTTACTCCGTCATTATATAACCAGCTTGGTATATTCTTGCCTTTGATTGCTGTTAACTGCGCAATACTTGGTGCAGCCTTGTTTATGCAACAAAGAAATTTTCCTACTTTGGGTCATGCCACCGTTTATGGTTTTGGGTCAGGTATAGGTTGGTTACTGGCTATAGTTGGTATGGCTGCGATAAGAGAACATCTTAAGTATTCAAAAATTCCCGATCCGCTTAAAGGACTTGGAATAACTTTTATTGTTGCCGGATTGATGGGGATAGCTTTTATGGGTTTCATGGGTATAAAATTATAGAAGATGATATTATTAGCAATTAATACATTTGTGGTTGTACTTAGTATCGGTATTTTTCTGACTGTTACTTTGTTACTCGTTGGTCTGCTGCTTTTTATTAAGCAAAAACTGACTCCTGAGGGTGATGTGAAAATTACTATCAATGATGAAAAGGAATTGACTACAGGCAGAGGAGATACTGTTCTTTCTGCTCTGGGTGCAAATAAGATTTTCCTTCCTTCTGCTTGTGGAGGAGGTGGTAGCTGTGGTATGTGTAAATG
>CAZFUO010000325.1:0-2647 GCA_964522065.1 uncultured Bacteroidales bacterium
CCACCAAGAATTGTAAAGTTCTGGTCATTTGTATAACCTGTTCTTGAAACAGCTTTTATCCAATCAGTATTGTTATTGAAATTCTCATATTCAGAAAAAGATGTTTTATAATTTAATTCGTCTATATCTGTTGCATTTTCATTCTGAAACGAATTAAACAAAGCTTGTTTCATCATCATGGTATAGTCGTCACCATTCAGTATTTTCATAGCCTGTGGTTGTACGGCTCTAGTAAATCTGTATGTGTACTGAACTTTTGTTGGTCCTGTGCTACCTTTTTTAGTTGTAATCATCAAAACTCCATTAGCACCTCTCGATCCCCAGATAGCTGTAGATGCAGCATCTTTTAAAACTGTGATTTCAAGGATATCGTCAGGGTTAATACTCAACATATTTGCATATTGCTCTTCGTTTGAGTTTGCAAAGTCGAAGTTTTTATCAATCTCAACTGAATAAGGAATACCATTTAAAACGATAAGAGGTTCAGCATTTGCATTAATAGATGATGTACCACGAATACGCATTGACGATCCGCTACCGGGGTCTCCTGAGTTTGATACAATATCAAGACCTGCAATACGTCCCTGTAATGCTTCATCAATAGATCCTACCTGTAATCCTTCAAACTCTTTTGAGCTTAAAGTTTGTACAGCTGTTGCTATTTCACGTTTAGGAATACTAAAACCTCCTTCACTATAAGATTGCTTAGCAACGATAGCCACTTCTTTTAAAGCATGCTGGCTTTCGTCCATCGTTACATTTATAGTACGGGCATTTCCAATTGTTCTTGTGGCTTTATTAAAACCAAGATAACTGAAAACAAGCTTATTATTCGGACTTTTTATTTTCAGGACATAATGTCCGTTTACATCAGTTGCTGTACCACTAACAATACGATTGGTAGCATCAACTTCATTTACTGTTACTCCTATAAGTAATTCAGCATTTGATCTCGCGGTAACTGTTCCTTGTACTAGTGTAGATGCAGGATCTTGCGCCATAACATATGCACTCATGCATACAAAGAACAATAAAACTATATTAAATCTGGATTTCATAGTATATACTTGTTTTATTCAAATCTCAACACCTTGTCAATCTGATGAATCACTGCAGTGGAGGATGTTGTTATTTCACTAGAGAGATATGATGACATAGTAAGCGATGTAATACTTGCAGGATTTATACTAAAGACATAATCTCTGGTTAAAATATTGCAAGGATATTTTTTAGGGTCTATTGTTACTTTATCACCGGTCTCAGTTGTCAATTCAATACCTCCCTGTCCGTTTGATTGGGCAAGAATTCTGTAGAATTTGTTTTTAAAGGTGTTGAAGTGAGTATAACCACCATTTAATTTAATTGTAGCTGTTTGATAAAGCTGATTTACAGGCTGACTTGGGTGTATAAACACAGAGTTATCCTGGAAGTGATACCTTACAAAACGCTCCAATTTATTTATTAATGAGTCTTTTTTAGTTTTGTCAGTAATGGTATTTACATAATCCCATGTAGGTATAACGCCTTCCTGGTAAGCTCTTTGAATAGCTTCATTTGTAGGTACGTAAACTGTATAACGGAATGTATTAAAGAATTTAACGTTGTAATCCATGCCCCAGTTTGGTGTTTTTCTTACAAAAACGTTACTATTCGGAAATTCATTACACAGTTTAAAGAACTCCTGGAATGATGGATATTTTGCTGAGTCACTAAGTACTTTATATACAGATTGCATTGGAGTTTCAAGAATACTGTTTACAAAGAAAGTTGTACCGTTTTCCTGATGATAGATACTACCATCTGCAATATTTACAGCGGTTCCATTATCAATATTTCCTCCACCCTGGAAAGTTGTCGTACTTGATTCGTCTTTTCCGGCTATGTCTGATATGTTATTTGCTTTTACAATATTACCGTCTTTAGATACATAATAACCATCTGTAAAGTTGCCTGCTTCATTTTTAAAGTCGCTTACAATAATACTCTGGTCGAGTATTCTTACAAGACGGCTCTTTACAAAATCAGCATTTGTAACAGTTGTTACTGAGTCACCTATTGTACCGGTTAATTTGTCATAGTTGAAAACGCTGGCTTTAACTGTTAGAGCAACAGGATCATACCAGAATTTCAAAACTGAAGGGAAGTTAGATGAGTATGTTAATGGGTCAATATAGTATTTCATTGCTTCATCTGTAGGAGCAAGAAAAGCATATGAGTTAACCATTGAATTCAGGTAGAGGTGATAAAGATATTTCTTAATACCCCAGTTGATAACAGTAGTTCTGTTACTGAACAATACTGGTCCATATACAGAAACATAATCGTCAGGTGAGTAAATCTTATTGGTCACATATACAAGTCCGTTAACACCGATATAATTTTTTTCATTAATAATATCAGATGGGCTGGCTTTGATTTTTGAACCCTTTTTATCTACCATCTTATAGAAGTTACTAGGCAGTGAGTTGATAATAGATTCTCTCATGTGGCGTGTAAGCAACAAGGCGAGAATATCATTTGGAACATTTTCCCATGATCCGTATCTTTCTTTCAATGCGCGACCAGCGCCTTCATTAAAATATTTATCAAGGGCTTCGTTAGTTGGTGCGAATATGGCTGCCATATCTGATTGTAATCTTCCATATCT
>CAZFUO010000326.1:0-2629 GCA_964522065.1 uncultured Bacteroidales bacterium
CCAAAACTACCGCCTTTATGGCGGTTTAGTTCAACATATATGTATACGCACTGCGCTTATTTCTTTATTGTTGGTTTTAGTGTTTTTCGTTTTTCAAGCGTTCAAATTTATTAATTATTCTGATACATATGCAATTAATTTTAATAAAAGTCTTATGATTATTATAAAAATATGAAAAGCCCACAGCAAATGGTGCTGTGGGCTTAGTGTAATAGGAGTGAAGCTGTTATTGTTATGAGATGTCCTTATATATTATAAGGTGTGGGGGTTTTTAGGTAGTTGTCGTAGTATTCCTGGACGATGGCTTTGCAGTCGGTCCAGTCGAGTTTGCTGTTGGCGCCGCCGTTGAGGTGGTAGAGGCATTTTGAGGCGAAGAGGTGGTATTCTTTGCTTTTGGTTTCGGAGATGTTGAGGGCGTTGATAATTTGAATTAGTTGATCGTTGGTGATATTGGCGGCTGTGGCATCGTCGTTGTCGGTGCTTGGAGTTTCTTCGCTGTCGGTACCTGGTGTATTGTCGTCTTCGATGTCGGTACCTGGTGAATTGTCGAGTTTAACTAACAGGATTCTTGCTACTTCGAGCTGGGTGAGCCAGAGGGGGATCATTTTTTCGAGGGTTAGCATGATGGTGGTGACGATTGAGCCGAAGCGGGGATAGATTTTTGAGAGTAGTGCTACTATTACGTCGTCGATCTTTGAATCGAGGGTGACGGTTTTGAGGGCTTGCACTATGCCAACTGATATTTTGACGAGGGATTGGGCTTTTTGATCGAGGGAGGAATAGTTTTTAGTTTTTAGATCTTTAGTGATCAATTTGCCTTCGGCAGTTTTTAGATCTTTAGTGATTAGTGGGGCTGAATCAGTGATTAGATCTTTAGTTTTTAGTTTTTCAGATTCTCTGAATTCGGAAGAGGTTATCCAGTTTAAGAGGTTTTTGAGTTTGGTTAGGATTTGTTTTATCATTTGAAGTGGTTGTTAATGGTTAGTATTGCTTGGGTGTGGATGTTGGCAAGGGTTGTGAGGCCTTGTTCGGAGAGGAGGTAGCGGCAGTCGTTGGGGTTGTCCATGAAGAGGTTTTCGGTTAGGATGGCCGGGCAAATGGTGTTGCTTAGCAGTCCGAAGTTGCTGTCCCAGTCGGGGTCGCCGTCGCTGTGATCACCTCGCATGGTGCAGCTTTGGGGTAGTTGGGCTTTGGCTTCATTCCAGAAATAGGTGGCGAAGATGTCTGACATGGTTTGGCCTTTGCAGGTGTGAACTTCCCAACCGCTTGCGGTTCCGTTATTTGAGGCATTGACATGGATGGAGATTAGTAGGGTTTTGTTGATGCCAAATGCTCGTGCTTGTTTGTTTGCCCTGAGTGTGCGTTCCCAGATGGGGATGTCGTTGTGCTCTGTTACGAGACGGGCGCAGATAATGCCTTCTTTTTTAAGGCGTTCGCTGATTTTTTCTACCAACATCCTGGTGTAACGCCACTCGCTGAGTTGGGGCATGTCTGGCCATTTTGGCGAACATTTGCCCGGGGTGTTCAGGCCGTGGCCGTTGTCAAGAATGAACTTCATTTGTGTCCATTTTGGTGAATATGGTGTTTATGCGTGGCAGGCGTTTGATTAGCTCGATGCTAAGTAGGTTGTAGAACCATGCCAGAGGGCGGCTGCCTGGAAAAAGTGTGATCAGGTTTTTCAGGATATTGACCGAGTAGAAGTATATCAGGGCATAGGTGATTGTCGAAATCGCCTGCATACTGGTGCCTGCTGTGGTAATATGATCTGAAATGAAGAACACGGTTGAGAGGATGAAGAGGTAAACGGATGTTTCTGATATGCAGAGGAATGCTTTTTTGAAATTGAATTTTTCTCTGTTTACGATTACTCCGGTTATTAGTCCGAATGCGAAATTGATGATGCAGATAATTAGGACTGACATCAGGAGGCTGTGGATTGGTTGGAAATATGCAAGTATTGCTGCGAGGCTTACTGCGATGAAGCTTTTGGAAGTAGTCATGTGGGTAGTTTTTAGTGATTAGTGATTAGTTTTTAGTGGGGGGGCAGTAACCGGGGTTTTTAGGGCCGGTTACTGCGGGATAGGAGTTAGCCGTTTATGCCAGTATCATCACCAGAACCAGTGCCGGTTGTTTCTTCTTCTTCCGGGAGTTCCGGGGTTGTGGCGGCGACTTTTTGGAATGTTAGGTCGTTGAGCATTTTATCCAGGGCTGGTCCGGGGCGGAAGTTGATGTGGGCGCTTTTGATCTTTGCGGCTGTGAATTCTTTTTCGGTTAGAGTGGATTCACTTTTGATTCCTACACGGAAACTTCCGAAGTCGCCGAGCTTGACGATGTTGCCATTTTGGAGGGCTGATTTCATTGCGAAAATGCAGCCTTCGATAACTGCCATGACGTCGCCTTTGGTTACTGTGCTTCTATCGGAAATGGTTTCGCAGATGCTGTTAAAGTCGACTGTGCTTGTGGCGCTTGCTCTGGCAAAAAACTTTTTAACTCCGTTTCCGGCGAAATCGTAAGGTTGTTGTTTTACTTTGAATTTTACAGACATGTTTTTGTGTTTTTAGTGATGTTAATACTTGTTTGTTTTTCAACAATCCTGGCCATGGTTGTTTGTTTATGCAAAGATACGAAG
>CAZFUO010000327.1:0-2619 GCA_964522065.1 uncultured Bacteroidales bacterium
TTCGCCAAGCAAAGCAGAATAATCTTCGCCCTGTGCACCGATAACCATCATATTGTTTAAAACCGGAACTTCATCACCTTCATTGTAGAATAGTTCAAGTACTGTACCGTCAGCCGGAGATTCTTCTTCAAAAGAAGCCTTATCTGTTTCGTATGCAAACAAGATTTCACCTTTACTGACACTTTCACCCTTTTTCTTTTTGATTTCGGTTATGATGCAACTTTCAACCGATTGCCCTTGTTTGGGCATGATTACGACTACTGCCATAAGTATAATTTTAGTATGTTTTGTATGTATTTCACCCTTAAGTACGGGCAAAAATACAAAAAGCACTTGTAATAACAAGTGCTTTTTATTTGTTTTTAGCATTTATTTTAAAATGCTGATATTCTGATATTTGAAAGATACAAGTATTAGAACTTGTATATACAACAATCAATACTTGTTGGTTTTATTTGATTTCTATTGTTACTACAGATTTTGCAGGCAATTCAACAACAAGCTCACCATCTTTAAGTTTCATATCCTTAAATGCAGCGGGTACAACTTCAGAAGGTTTTTCAAAAGTATTGTACGCTGCTATATCTTTAGCTGTAACTATAGTACCGCTTAGTTTTTTTCCAATAACACCTTTCAGAGCACAAGAAGTAGTGATCTTATTTTTTAGATCGAGATTTACAATCGAAATGTGAATTGCACCACTTGCATCTTTAGAAGCACTTACATTAACAGCAGGAATACTTCTTGTACCAACTGTGTAATTTGGTGAACTTATTTCAACAGGTAAATTTGTTGCTTCCTGGTGAACTTTATACATATCGTATATGTGATAAGTTGGAGTAAGAACCATCTTTTCATCTTTAGTTAAAATAATAGACTGAAGCACATTTACCATCTGAGCAATGTTCGCCATACGTACCCTGTCAGAATATTTATGGAAAATATTCATTGTAGAGGCGCAAAGCAATGCATCACGAAGTGTATTTTGCTGATAAAGGAAGCCTGGATTTGTACCAGGTTCTACATCATACCATGCACCCCACTCGTCAACACAGAAAGCCACACGTTTTCTTGGATCGTACTTATCCATAATAGCAATATGCTTACCGATAAGCTCATCCATAAAAAGTCCCTTATTCATTGTTGTAAAATACTCATCTTCAGTAAATTTCGTAGCAGAGCCTTTTCCTTTTGGATCATTCCAGCCATTAGGAACTGTATAGTTATGCAGAGATAAACCCCACATCATACCAGAACCAACTTTTTTCATCATAACCTCTGTCCAGTTATAATCATCGGAGTTTGCACCACCGGCAATTTTAAGCAATCTGTTTTCACCATAATTACGGCAATATGTAGCATAATTACGATAAAGATCAGCATAATACTCAGGTGTCATGTTTCCACCACAACCCCAGTTTTCGTTACCTACTCCCCAGAATGATACTTTCCAAGGTTTTTCACGACCGTTCTTTTTGCGTAAATTGGCCATAGGAGACTCTCCGTCAAATGTGATATATTCAACCCATTTTGACATCTCTTCAACACTACCGCTACCAACATTACCACTTACATAAGGTTCGGTTCCGACAAGTTCGCAAAAGTCAAGAAACTCGTGGGTTCCAAATGAATTGTCTTCTACAACTCCGCCCCAGTGAGTGTTAATCATTTTTGCTCTGTTTTCTTTTGGACCTATACCATCTTTCCAGTGATATTCGTCAGCAAAACAGCCTCCCGGCCAGCGTAAATTTGGAATCTGAATCTTTTTGATAGCTTCGATCACGTCATTACGATATCCTTTGGTGTTGGGTATTTTTGAATTTTCTCCAACCCAGATACCGCCATAAATACAATTTCCCAAATGTTCGGCAAAGTGACCATAAATATGCTTGCTAATTTTGTTTGTACCCTTGTCGGCTTCAACGACAACCTGGGCTTTTTGAGCTGATACTGCAGCAATTGATAAGAACATCAGGAATAGGATCAGAATGACTGGTCTCTGTTTCATAGTTATTAATTGATTTAAGTTATTAATTGATGGTACGTTTACCTTTGCGAAGATAAATCAAATTTGCGAAATTTAGTGTATTTTATACATTTATTTTCTGCCTGATTGCACTTATATGTTCAGGGCTGGTTCCGCAACAACCTCCAACAATATTTGCACCTGCTTCGAACATCTTAAGTGAATGCTCGGCCATAAAAGCAGGAGTTTCCGGAAAAGTAGTTACCCCGTTTTCATAAACAGGAAGTCCAGCATTTGCATGTATTAATATAGGTATATCAATATTTACTGACCTAATTTCTTTAATAATTTCAATCATACCCAGCGATCCGTTACCGCAATTACTACCTATCACATCTGCACCGGCCTGAATAAGAGGTTCTATCATATCTGCTGGAGAAACTCCCATCATACTTCTGTATGTTCCATCAGGTAATGCATCGAAAGTTAAAGTGCAAACCACATCAAGGCCAGTAGCTTTTGCCGCTTTTACTGCAATAACAGCTTCATCAAGATCTGTCATGGTTTCAATAATTATTGCATCTGCTCCTCCATGATGTAGTCCTTTAGCTTGTTCTAAAAACGCATTGTAGAGTTCTTCTTCGCTGACTTCA
>CAZFUO010000328.1:0-2594 GCA_964522065.1 uncultured Bacteroidales bacterium
CACCTCTCCATTCGGCCTGACCTTCCAGGCTAAATGAAATAGTATCGTTTGCCAGTGGACAGCGGTTCCCGTCTTTATCAACAACTTCAATTTCAACCAGGGCAAGGTCTGCTCCATCTGCCTTAAATCCGTCAGGAGCATGCATAAGTTTTAGTTTAATTGCATAAGGCTGTCCTGTTGTAATTATCTGATCGCTGCTTAACTTTTTACCTTTTGAGTCATAGCTAATAGCTTCAATCTTACCAGATTCCCACTGAATATTATTAAATGTAAACCAGAAATTATTGCTTCTAACTCCTTTACCCTTTGATTTTCCATTTACAAACAACTCAACATCTTCTCCAGTCGAAACCACGAAAACATCTTTTTTCACCTCATTTGAATAATTCCAGTGACCAACTATATGTGTTCTGAAATTTTCAATATCGACCCAGCCATCCCACATTACCTGATGTGCGAAGAATGCATCTTTTGGTATTCGCATAGGGTCTGTCACACCACTGCGACGATAATTTTCGGCTCCCCTGTAGTGAGTATTTGAATCTGAAAATATAATTTTAGCTCCACCCGAACTAACTCTTTTACCAGTCCCGGGGCGCACTCTGAAATAATCCCACCATCTTGCTACAAGCTCTTTTGCAAACGAATCCTGGTTGCGATTGTATGCACTTGCATCCTGTCTTGGTTGTACAGTATTTGTAACGGTCGATCTGTATTCTTTTGATCCGTCTCCATCTCTGTGAAATGGATATGAGTAATTATCCCAGTATTTTCTCAGACCTTCATCCCTGCAATATTCAGTAGCCCACATAGGTAAACGTGCACTTTTGTTTATATACAGCATTTCACCACCGTATTCTGCTTCTTTACTGTCCAGCATTTCTCTCGATCCGATAGCTCTGCCTCCATTTGGGTCGTATTGATCACGTATGGCTTTCATTTCAGCCATATGAGGTTCGCTAATAGATTCATTACCACATTCATAAAACAGAATACTTGGATTGTTTCTGTTATAAATTATAGCATCTCTCATTAGTTCTTTTCTCAACTCCCAACGTCTTCCGTCAACATCCTTTTCAGCATCTCCAGCAGGCATAGCCTGTATTAATCCAACACGGTCGCATGATTCAACATCTTGTTTCCATGGGGTTACATGCATCCAGCGAACCAGATTGCCATTGCCTTCTACTATCATTCTGTTACTCAAGTCGCTTAACCACGCCGGAACAGACAATCCAACAGCCGGCCATTCATTACTGGTACGTTGTGCATAACCTTTTAGCTGAATAATTCTGTCATTCAACCAAACCATTCCCTTATCAAATCGTGTTTTGCGAAATCCGGTTTTTGTATTTACAATATCTACTGCTTTGTCATCTACGTAGATAATAGTTGAAACATCATATAGATATCCAAATCCCCAGGTCCAGAAATGAAGACCGTCAACTTTTCCACTTACACTTGCAACCCTGGTTTCTCCGGCCTTAAAAATAATATCACCTGTAGATGCTTTTTTAACAGTCTTACCGTCCATATCTTTTATCTGCATCTCAAACCTTATCTTCTTTTCAGCAGGATATTCGTTTCTGATTTCTGATTCTGCAACAATCTGCGCACTTTTCTTGCTTATATTAATCTCTTTTGCATAGACATAAGTGCCTGTCGTTTTAAGGTTGCTGTACAATGGTAAAGTTTGATAAATACGATCTGTTACGTGCAGATATACATTTTTTGGGATTCCACCATAATTGGCATTAAAATTTCTGTCATTCCACTGATAGGTCGAATTTGTTGCTCTTTCCTTATACCTCCACGAATTGTCAATGCGTATGGCTACTACATTTTCCTTGTTATAGTTAATATGATTTGTTATATCAAAACCACTGGCCATAACACCGTTTTCATGCAATCCTACAGATTTTCCGTTTATGAAAAATTCGCCTCCAAATCTGATACCTTCAAACTCCAGAAATACTTTCTTGTTTTTGTCTTTAGCTGGCAATCTGAAGTGTTTGCGATACCACATAATGGTATCACTGTGTTTATCTATAGAAACTTTAAAAGCCTCGTCTTCATTGAATGCTCTCGGAAGTGTAACTTTTTGCCATGAAGCGTCTTTAACATCAGGATTTTCATTTCCCTGAATATCTCCAATTTGTAAGAGCCAGTCGGAATTAAAGTTGTATTTAACTCTTACCTGCCCGGTAATTACTGTCGAAGCCAGTAGTAAGAGAGAAATAATTAAAATATTTATTTTTCCAGTTTTCATATTTATCAGATTAATGGCTTTTTATAAAACTTGAGGTGATTGTTGTGTTTTCTTTTGAGAATTTAATTAAATAACACCCTTCAGGCAGGTTTTCTATGTCAATTTTACTGTTTGCTTCTATATTGCCTTTTGATAAATGTCTGCCTGAAAGATCTGAAATGCTGTATTGATAATTACCTTGTAATGGTAATTTAGTGATTATATAATTCTTGGCCGGATTTGGATAAATCTTTATAGAATTGCTGTTTGTAGCAGAATTAAGGCTGTTAATACTTACAACTTTAATTTTTCCTGTCGATAGTAATTCGTCTGTTTTCCATATCGT
>CAZFUO010000329.1:0-2585 GCA_964522065.1 uncultured Bacteroidales bacterium
CTCTCTGATTTGCATAAGGATGTGACCAAAGAAGTTTTCCTGTGTTAGCGTCCAGGCCAACAACATTTTGTCCCATCATATTAATAAGCATCTTTTTGCCGTTGTGATTAACAAGTATAGGTGAGCAGTATGCAGACAAATCACCTTTGCCTTCAGCTGTCCAGATAAGATCGCCTGTCTTTTTGTTAAGAGCAACTATATTATTTTTTTTACCACCCGGTGAAACAAAAAGCTTTTCACCATCTATAATCATATTTTCAGTAAAACTAAATCTGATATTGCTACCGTCAAAGTCTGTAAACAAACCTTTGGTCCATACTGTCTTACCACTCTCTGTATCGAGGCAGTACAATTGTCCGAAACCTGAAACTATATAGCAAAGTTTGCCGTCAACCGTAGGTGTACTACGTGGTCCGGGGAAACCTGATGGCGAGAAGATGTCACCTCCGTACTGTATTTTTTTAATTAGCTGGCCGTCTTCAGAAAGTATATGAAGAAAACCGTTTTCACCCTCAAGGCCGGTGATATATATTTTACCATCAGACATTGCAGGCGAGGTAAAACCCTTGCCTAAACCTTCGTAAGCCCATTTCATAACAGGACCGGTCTCAGGCCAGGATTTAAGCAATCCTTTTTCTGTGTATTTTCCGTCTCTGTCGGGTCCTCTCCAATAGTTGATTGTCTGGGAATTTGTATTTGCTGTTAAAAGCAAAAAGGCAATTAAGCTGAAGAAAATCCTTTTCATACTAATTAGTTTTTTAAAGTTGTTAATTTGACGCAATTCATCGCTGTTTAGACCATATTTTCCCACTCCGGTTTAATCAATATCATATTAATAAACATACGGGAATAATTTAGTTACAAGACTGATTTATATGCTCTAAAAACAAATATAGTCATTGGTTTTTAATCTGTTTTATGTTTCTTTGCATTATTAAAAAAAATCTATACCAATTTTTAAGTCATGTATCTGAAATCAGTTCTACGTACCCTTGTGCTCACTTGCACATTAGTTTTAATTACGGCTTGCAACAAACAGGAAAAAGCCTTGTATATGGATAGCAGTAAAAGTTTTGAAGAGAGAGCAGACGATTTGCTTTCCAGAATGACACTGCAGGAAAAAGTAGATTTCATGAGGTTTGACTCTCCTGCAATAGACAGGCTGGGGATACCTGCGTACAACTGGTGGAATGAATGTCTGCATGGAGTAGCCCGTGCAGGCCTGGCAACTGTATTTCCTCAGGCTATTGGTATGAGTGCAATGTGGGATAGTCAGGAAATGTTTGATATTGCCAATGCTATTTCAGACGAGGCCAGAGCAAAATATCACAAATTTGTATCAGAAGGCAAAAGAGGTATATACCAGGGGCTTACTTACTGGACACCAAACATAAATATTTTTAGAGATCCGAGATGGGGCAGAGGTATGGAAACATATGGTGAAGATCCTTATCTTACCGGCGAGCTTGCGGTTCCGTTTATAAAGGGGTTGCAGGGAGACGACAAAAAATACCTTAAACTTGTGGCAACTGCAAAACACTTCGCTGTACATAGTGGTCCTGAGTCAACCAGACATTCTTTTGACGTGATGCCATCGGCAAGAGATATGGCAGAAACTTACACTCCGCATTTTAAGAAAACAGTAGAAGAAGCAGGAGTTTACTCAGTGATGTGTGCTTACCAAAGACTTAATGGCGCACCATGCTGCGGAAGTAAGTTTCTTGAGAGTCTGCTCAGAGACAAGTGGGGATTTGAAGGTTATATAGTTTCAGACTGTTGGGCTATACGTGACTTTTGGGAAAAAGATGCTCATAATGTTGTAAATACAGTAGAAGAGGCTGCTGCTATGGCTGTCAAGGCAGGCACGGACCTTAACTGTGGTGAAAGTTATCCTCATTTGGTTGAGGCTGTAAAGATGGGATTGATTTCTGAAAACGAACTTAATGTGTCAGTAAAAAGACTGATTATTGCCAGAATGAAACTAGGCCAGTTTGATGATGACAAAAAAGTAAAATATTCAAAAATACCTTATTCGGTATTAGACAGCAAAGAACATCAGGCACTTGCACTTGATGCAGCCAGAAAGTCTATGGTATTGCTTAAAAACGAAAACAATATACTGCCACTCAGCAAAAATCTTAAAAAAGTAGCAGTGATAGGTCCAAATGCTGACGACCTTGAAGTTTTGTTAGGCAACTATAACGGTTATCCATCAAAACCAAAAACACCGCTGACAGGTATTCGTGAGAAATTGCCAAATGCAGAAGTCGTATTTGCACAGGGTTGTGAGCTTGCAGCTGGTTTGCCATACTTTGAGGCTATACCTCAAAGCGTATTATATACGGATAAATCTATGACAGCCAAAGGCCTTAAAGCCGAATATTTTGCCAACAAAGACTGGAAAGGTACACCCTATCATACCAGAACAGATGCAAATGTAGACTTTATATGGTGGACAACAGCCCCATTTAAAGATATGAAGTACGATGCGTTTTCGGTAAGATGGACAGGATATCTGGTACCCGAAAAGACTGGAGAATATGCACTCGGAGCAGAAGGCTTTTCAGGCTTTAACCTCTATCTGG
>CAZFUO010000330.1:0-2567 GCA_964522065.1 uncultured Bacteroidales bacterium
GCTTTTGAGTTTGATTCGAGAAATGTTTTTGTAGGAGCAATTACTATGACTCAACCTCTTTTTTTGGGTGGTAAAATTGTGCAATTAAATCGTTTGGCCGATAGTCGTAAGAAGTTGGCAGAGGCTCAGAAAGATGGAAAAACAGCTCAGACATTGGTTGATACAGACTTGTCTTATTGGCGAATAGTGTCTTTGGCTGCTAAGGTTAAACTGGCTGGTGGTTATGTAGAACTGCTTAGGAAACTTGAGTCGGATATTGAAAAGGCTATTTTAATTGGAGTTGCTACAAAATCTGAAGGTCTTTCCATAAAGGTTAAGCTGAATGAGGCTGAAATGTCATTGATGCAGGCTCAGGATGGGCTTAATTTGTCACGTATGGCACTTTGTCAGGTTTGTGGACTTCCGCTTGAAAGTGAATTTCGTTTGGCTGATGAGCAAAATGGAAGCTTAAAGGAGATGCCTGAGAGTTTTGCTTTGATTGAGGATACTATTTTTGAGCGGTATGAGGTTAAGGCTTTAAAGGAGGCTGTGAATATTGCTAAATCTGCTGAAAAGATTGCGGTTTCGCGATTTTTACCTAATGCTGTACTGACAGCCGGGTATATGTTGTCTAATCCTAATATTTATAATGGTTTGGAAAATGAATTTGGTGGGCAATACCAGATAGGGGTTGTTGTAAATGTTCCGATTTTTAACTTTGGTGAAAAGGTAAGTACGCTGAGGGCTGCTAAGAGTGAAAAAAGAATTGCTCAGTATAAGCTGGAGGAAGCTCAGGAAAAAATTGAGCTTGATATTGCTCAAGCAAGGTTTAAATATAAAGAGTCGCTTAAAAAGGTACAAATGACGGCTTTGATTAAAAAGAAAGCTGAGGAAAATCTGCATTATGCAAATGTGGGTTTTGAAGCTGGTACAATTGCGGTTTCGGCATTAATGGAATCGCAGACTACATGGTTGAAAGCTTGTTCGGAAGATATTGATGCTAATATTGATGTCAGAATGAATGGTTTGCAGCTGAAGAAAGCACTTGGGTATTTATATTAAAAAAATTATAGAATTTATCAGGTATGTCAACCACTAACGAACAAAACAAAATCACTCTTAAAAAAAACAGAACCAACCTTATTCTTGGTTTTGTAGTATTGCTTACTGTAGTTATTCTTGTGTCAATAATTGGCTGGATAATTAATAAGCCTGAAGCTGAAATAATTCAGGGGGAAGTTGAAGCTAGTGAAATCAGAATTTCGGGGAAATTGGCCGGAAGGATTATTTCTTTTGGAGCTGTAGAGGGGCAACATGTGAATGCAGGAGATTTGCTGGTAGAGTTTAGCTCTCCTGAGTTAAATGCTAAGCTGACTCAGGCTAAAGCAGCTGAGGAGGCAGCACAGGCTCAAAATCTTAAAGCTATTAAAGGTGTACGAAAAGAGCAGGTGCAAGCTGCGTTGGAAATGTGGAATAAGGCTAAGGTTGGGCTGGATATTGCTGAGAAGTCTTTTAACAGGGCTAAGAAACTTTTTGAAGGTGAGGTTATTCCGGCTCAGAAATTTGATGAAGCTGAAGCTCAGTATAAGGCTGCTGTTACAACTGAAAGGGCTGCAAGGTCTCAATATGATATGGCTGTGAATGGTGCTGAGAGTGAGGATAAAATGTCTGCCAGGGCTCTGGTAAATCGTGCAAAAGGTGCGGTTAATGAAGTTGAAGCTTTTATTCCTGAAACCAGATTGGTTGCACCTGTTTCGGGTGAAATCTCGGAAATTTATCCTAAGGTTGGTGAGTTGGTTGGACAAGGTGCTCCTGTTATGACTTTGGTTGATCTTGACGATTGCTGGATAACTATGAATGTAAGGGAAGATAAGTTAAAAGACTTCAAAATGGGGTCTGTTATTAGTGTTGCGGTTCCGGCGTTGGAAATAGAAAAGGCTGAGTTTAAGATTTCTTATATAAAAGCTTTGGGAAGTTATGCTACATGGAGGGCAACTAAGACTTCGGGAGATTTTGATCGTAAAACTTTTGAAGTTCGTGCAAGGCCTTTAAAGAAAATTAAAGATTTGCGTCCGGGTATGACTGTATTGTTTGAAGAAATTATTGATTGAAATGTCAAATAAACCTGGTTTTAAGCTTGTACTGGGAAGAGAGTTGAGAAGAATAATCTCAAGACCTATTTATCTTTTGATGATGGTAATTCTTCCTCTTGGTTTTCTGTTGTTTTTTGCGACTCTTATGCCTCAGGGCTTACCTGACAAATTGCCTGTTGGTGTAATTGATCATGATGATTCATCACTTTCAAGGAAAATTATCAGACAGATAGATGCTACACAGCAAACTGGCTTTACGTATGATTACCTGAATTTCAATGAAGCAAGGAAAGCTATGCAGAGAAATGAAATATACGGGTTTATTGAGTTTCCTGAAAATTTAATGAAGGATATTACAAATGGTATTCAGCCAACTATAAATTTTTATTATAATCAAAGTTACTTAATTCCGGGTTCGCTTGTACTGAAGAATTTGAGTTATATGATTACAACTATTTCAGGTGGTGCTAATCTTCAGATGCGTCAGGCCAGAGG
>CAZFUO010000331.1:0-2558 GCA_964522065.1 uncultured Bacteroidales bacterium
ATTGATAATGTAGGTATAGCATACAGATTTGCTGAAAAAAACGGTTATCGTTTTTTTGGCCTGACTTCATCGGGAGCTGAGGCAATTGATGAGTGGAAATATGAATATGATATCGATTTGAATTTCCTTACTGCAGATGACAAGTTGCTTGGAGCTATGATAAGGTCAAATCCAGGTATAATAGTCCTGAAAAATGGGATAATAGTAAAAAAATGGGCATACGGGAGCATTCCTGAAAAAATTGACAATTTAAATCAAGAAAAACAAAATGAGTTCAGAATAATCATGTTCTTGCTGGTTTTGTTTGTAATACCTCTGATATTTTTTTACTTGCTTCATACAGGGCATAAATTTCATATCAGATACAAAAAGAATAAATCTATAAATAGTAATAACCAGGTTTAATAATTAGCAAAAATTAGTATGAGAAAAAACATTGTAGCAGGTAACTGGAAAATGAATAAAAACCTGCAGGAAGGTCTTGCTTTGGCAACAGAATTGAATGAAGTTTTGGCAAAAACACAAGTAAATTGCGATGTTATAATTGGTACTCCATTTATTCATCTTGCAAGTGTAGCTGCTGCTGTTAATGCAGACAAGCTTGGAGTAGCTGCTCAAAATTGTGCAGACCATACATCTGGTGCATATACAGGTGAGGTTTCTGCAGAAATGGTAAAATCTACAGGCGCACAGTATGTAATACTTGGCCATTCAGAACGTCGTGCATATTATGGTGAAACCAACGAAATGCTTAAAACTAAAGTAGAATTAGCATTGGCAAACGGTTTAACACCTATTTTCTGTATAGGTGAAGTTCTCGAAGAACGTGAAGCAGGAAAACAGTTTGAAGTTGTTGAAACTCAAATAAAAGAGTCTTTGTTTGCATTGTCAGCAGAAGATTTCGGTAAAATCGTTTTAGCATACGAGCCAGTTTGGGCTATCGGTACAGGTAAAACTGCAAGTGCAGAACAAGCTCAGGAAATACACGCATACATTCGTGGTGTTTTAGCTGCAAAATACGGTAAGGAAGTTGCTGACAACTGTTCAATACTTTACGGAGGTAGCTGCAAAGCATCAAATGCAAAAGAACTATTCTCAAACGCAGATGTTGATGGTGGTCTTATTGGTGGTGCTTCTTTGACTGTAGCAGACTTTATGGGTATAGTAGAAGCTTTTTAAATAGAAACTTTTTTAATAGCTTTGACAGCCGGCCATCTTTGAGCCGGCTGTTGTTAAAATATAATGCCATGAACAAGAAAATCATCGCTTCAGTTTTATTTATTGCCTGCGCTTTTGTGGCAATTGCTCAATCAGGACTTAGTCAGCCATCTAAACAATACAGGGACAGTATTAAAAATCTGTCTATAGCAGATAGACAGAATATGATGGATCAATTGGGTATAAAGATACTCAGGTCTGGAGTTAGCCCTGATTTAAAGGCAGCAAACGCAGCAAATTACGATGACTCAAAGGCATTTCCATATAATGAAATACCGGAATTACTTGTTCTCAAAAATGGCAAAAAAGTTGCTTCACCAAAAACCTGGATTAAAAAACGTCGTGCTGAGCTATTTGAATTGTTTGACAGAGAAGTTTATGGTAGAACTCCCCTAAAAACACCTGAAGTCAAATGGGAAGTGGTTTCTCAGAGAGAAGAAATAGCAGGAGGCATACCTGTTATCGCAAAAGTTCTTTCGGGACATGTTGATAATAGTGAATATCCTTCTGTTACAGTAGATATTAAGCTTAAGCTTGTAACACCTAAACTCTCAGAAAAGAAAGTGCCTGTTATTCTGGAGTTTAGCTGGTATATACCTGATAGCGAAACAAATCTGATTAATGATACTCAAACCGACATGTGCTGGCAATATCAATTGCTAAAAAAAGGTTGGGGGTATGCATATATGTTACCAACCAGCATACAGGCAGATAATGGTGCCGGTCTGCGTGAAGGCATTATAGGCCTGGTAAATAAAGGACAGCATCGAAAACCAGATGACTGGGGTGCATTAAAAGCCTGGGCTTGGGGAGCCGGAAAAGTTCTTGATTATTTTGAAACCATCAAATCTGTTGATGCTACGAGAGTTGGTATAACAGGACATTCAAGATATGGTAAGGCTGCCCTAGTTTGTATGGCATACGATAGTAGATTCAGAGTAGCTTTTATAACATCATCCGGTGAAGGTGGTGCAAAAATACACAGACATTATATGGGCGAAATTCTTGAAAATATAACCTCAAACGGTGCATATCATTGGATGGCCGGTAATTTTCTGAAATATGCCTCTGTCTTGTCAGTTAATGAACTTCCGGTAGATTCTCATCAGCTTATTGCCCTATGTGCACCTCGACCTGTATTTATAAGTAGCGGTGATAAAGGTGACGAATGGGCAGATGCAAAAGGAATGTTTCTTGCCGCTGTACATGCTACACCTGCATATGAGCTCTTGGGAGTAAAAGGTATTACCTCAAAGAATTTTCCTCTTGTCGAAACCGCTCTAACAGAAGGCCGTTTAGCTTTCAGGCAGCACAAAGGTGGACATATTGCCGGCCCAAAC
>CAZFUO010000332.1:0-2545 GCA_964522065.1 uncultured Bacteroidales bacterium
TCGCTGAAGTTCTTTGACGGACTGGCATGGATAAGTCAGTTGCTGATGTTCCTGACACTGGGTTTGCTGGTAAACCCCCACGAACTAATTCCAATAATTATCCCCGGCCTGATTATCAGCCTTCTGATGATTTTTATTGCCCGACCGCTAAGCGTTTTTCTATGTTTGCTGCCCTTCAGAAAAATGCCAGCAAAAGACAAAACCTTTATTTCGTGGGTAGGCCTGAGAGGAGCGGTTCCGATAGTATTTGCAATAATGCCCCTGGCGCAAGACGTTCCACACGCCAGACTAATATTTAATATTGTATTTTTCTGCACACTTGTCTCCTTAATATTACAGGGAACCACGATAGCAACAATGGCAAGATGGTTAGGAGTCTCTGACGAAACCGCGAGGCCATCAAGGCAAACAGAATTTGACATGGAATTTTCAGAAGAAATCAAGTCTGTCACCTGCGAAATTACAATAAAACAAAACCATCTGAAAAAGGGCAACAGGCTTATGGATCTGGAATTTCCCGAAAAAACCCTTGCAGTTATGGTAAAACGCGATAATTTATTTTTTGTGCCAAAAGGTAATACGGTATTGCATTTGAACGATAAACTTCTTATTATTACAGATGATAACGAGGCCCTTGCTGAGACTTATAAAAAGCTTGAGATTGAGGCCGATATATAAAATTGTTAAGTAGAAATAATGATAATAAAAGAAAACTGGGGCGTTATTGAATACGCCGCGGCCTGGGAAAAACAAAAAGAGTATTTTCAAGCAAGAGTAAACAAAAAACTCGAAAATAATACCCAGGAACTACCTGATATAGCGGTGTTTTGTCAGCATCCGCATGTTTATACTCTTGGTAAAAGTGGTGTGGCCGAAAACCTCCTTATAAGCAATCAAATGCTCATAGATGAAGGAGTTTCGTTCTTTAATATTGACAGAGGCGGCGATATAACCTATCACGGACCTGGACAAATAGTCGGTTACCCCATTTTTGACCTTGAACATTTCGGAATAGGTCTTAAGCAGTACATTTACAATCTTGAAGAAGCCGTAATCAGGTTTCTGTCAGCATACAATATAAAAGGAGAAAGGCTGGAAGGATCGATAGGAGTGTGGTTAGACACAGACGACCCCTCAAAAGCCAGAAAGATTTGCGCCATTGGTGTTAAAAGCAGCCGTTTTGTTACAATGCACGGCCTTGCCCTCAATATTAACACCGACCTGAAATACTTCAACTATATAAACCCTTGCGGTTTCGTAGATAAAGGTGTAACTTCACTTCAAAAAGAAACCGGTGTCGTGTACGATATCGAGAAATGTACTGAAGAACTATACAATTGTATAAACGAAGTATTTATTGTCTTTAACCCTGGTGAAGCCCTGGCAGTGGCCAGACTTATTTGGCTGCTTATTTTTTCAAACAACGAAGTCTCAGGAGAGGAATCCGCATTTTTCACCAAAACTCTGAACGATTTAAACATTAATCGCAAGGAAATGGAGGAATATATGGACCTGCCGCTTGAAGTCAGTTATGAGAAAGTAAAAAACATGAATTCCAAAAAGCGCAGCGAATGTGTCAGGCTGCTCAGACTGGCTGTAAATACAGACAACAATATAGACAGAAAAGAGCTTGGTATTCTCAACGAGATACTAATTAAAGCCGAACTATTCAGATCTGACAAAAAAAACAAAAAAGGAGACGACGAGCTTCAAATGTATTAATTAAAACTTTTAAAACTATGAAATACTTAAAGAATGCCGGCTTTTTCCTGTTGGCAACCATAATTTTCACATCATGTTCAAGTGTAGCACTCACAGGTCGTAAACAATTAATGCTGGTTTCAGATGCTCAGGTGCTTGCCATGAGCGATTCTAGTTACAGAACATATATGGCAGGAGCGGTTTTGTCGAAAAAAACCACCCAGAGCGCAATGGTAACCAGAGTCGGTCAGAAAATCGCAAATGCCGTAACCACATACCTCGCAAACAATGGCCAATCTGCCGTAATTGAAGGATATTCATGGAGTTTTAAATTGGTTGTTGACTCTGCAGTCAATGCCTTTTGTATGCCCGGTGGAAAAATAGTTGTTTACGAAGGCCTCTTACCAGTCTCATCAACCGAAGGCGGACTTGCAGTCGTGATTGGTCATGAAGTTGCCCATGCCGTTGCAAAACATTCAAACGAAAGAATCAGCCAGCAAATTGCTGCAGGTTACGGAGCCGCAGCTGTCGATGCCCTCCTTCAAAACAAAACCGAGTTGGTTAGAACAATTGGAAACACAGTATTCGGACTTGGTGCAGAATACGGTGTAATGCTACCATATTCCCGCAAACAAGAATACGAAGCCGATCGACTTGGCCTTATTTTTATGGCAATGGCCGGATATGATCCCTCACAAGCCCTCTCTTTCTGGGAAAGAATGTCTGCAAAAGGTGGTGCCCAAATACCCGAATTCCTAAGCACCCACCCCTCAGACTCCCGCCGCATCGCCAATTTGCAGGCACTAATGCCGGAGGCGATGACGTTTTATAAGAAGTGAGAGTA
>CAZFUO010000333.1:0-2232 GCA_964522065.1 uncultured Bacteroidales bacterium
GCAAAAATGTGAACTATTTCGGGAAGGCAGTAAAATCAGTACAATTACTTGGTTTCAAAGGCAAGCTAAAGTGGAAACAAGAAGTCGATGGATTATCAATAACATGCCCGAAAGAAATGCCATACT
Organism: uncultured Bacteroidales bacterium; assembly: GCA_964522065.1. GTDB lineage: Bacteria > Bacteroidota > Bacteroidia > Bacteroidales > UBA1402 > UBA8389. Next base: position 127 of record CAZFUO010000333.1, read on the forward strand.
TAACATCTGTAGTCTTTAAAATCGATTAAATGAAAAACTTAAAGCTAATACTTTTTGCTGCGATTATTATGATGAGTTTTAACTCATTTGCCCAATCGTGGACAGCCGATAACGGTAACGGCACTTTTACAAATCCACTGTTTTACGATGAATTTTCCGATCCAGACATAATAAGGGTAGGAGAAGATTTTTATCTTGCCGGAACCACTATGCATGCCATGCCCGGTTTGGTTGTATTACATTCTAAAGACCTGGTTAACTGGACTTTCCTGAGTTATGCCTTTGATTCTTTGTCGTTAGGCCCTGAGTTTAATCTGAGAAATGGTAAAGAAGCCTATGGACAAGGTGTTTGGGCACCATGCATACGTTACCATAATGGAATGTTTTACATATTTACCAATGTAAACAATCACGGAATGCAGGTTTTTATGGCAAAAGACCCTAAAGGGCCATGGATACAAAAGTCGATGAATTCAAAGATATACGACCTGTCAGTCCTTTTTGACGAAGACGGAAAAATTTATGCTGTACATGGTTATGACGAAGTTCTTATGGTTGAGCTTAAACCAGATATGAGTGGAGTAGTAGAAGGTAGCGAAAAAGTTATAATTCCTGCAGGAAATAACATGGGTGAGGGGCATCATATTTACAAAATTAAAGGTAAATACTACATTATCAGCGCTAATTACTCCCCTTGTGGCCGTATGCAATGTGCCCGTGCAGACCACCCATATGGCCCTTACGAAACAACCGTTATTAGTGCCCAGGAAACCATGGGCTTTCAGGTAGGCTGGTGGGCTTCAAATGTTTATATGGGAGGGTCAATGGTGCCCGAACCTGGATATAAATTCAAACTTACACCTCCTGGAGGGAACCGCTTTGGTGCTGCACCTTTACATCAGGGCGGAATTGTTGACTTGCCAAACGGTGAATGGTGGGGCTTTTCAATGATGGACTTTATGTCTGTTGGACGTACGACTTGTCTTTCTCCGGTGACATGGCAGGAAGAGTGGCCTTACTTTGGATTGCCCGGAAACCTTGGACGTACACCACGAACATGGTTTAAGCCAAATGTAGCATTAGCTACAAAGCCATCAACACCTTATCAACGTAGTGATAATTTTGACGGACCAAAACTACAACCTGTTTGGCAATGGAATCATAACCCTGTTAGCGGAAAGTGGGAACTTAATAAGAAAAAAGGAGCGTTGCGTTTGCATACCATGCCGGCCAAAGATTTTCTCTGGGCAAGCAACACGTTGACTCAAAGAGTTGTCGGGCCAGTATCGTACGCTACAACTGTATTGGATGCTACAAATCTTAAGATGGGTGATTATGCTGGATTAGCTTATTTGAATATACCTTATGCCAGTCTTGGCATTTTAAAGAATAATGATGGTTTTACTCTTCGTTTTTACGATCATTATACAAATAAAACCATTGATAAAAAATTAACATCCGGCAAAATTAGTTTAAGAGCTACAGGTAATTATGAGCAAGATATTGCACAATTCAGCTATAGTGTTGACGGTAGTGAATTTATAAACATAGGTGATTCGGTACGCTTGCCATACCAAACTAAAACTTTTCAGGGATCACGCTATGCATTGTTTGCCTACAATACAAATGGTAAAGACGGCGGTTTCGCCGATTTTACTGACTTTAAATTGATTGAACCACTGGCTGATAGATCGAATAATATTCCGATAGGAAAGGTTATAACCTTAACAAACCTGGGCACTAATCAATTTGTTTGGGCAAACCCGCATGGGATGATGCACTCTCGCGCTAAAGATTCACGCGAAGCAAATACCAAAGGTGTACAGTTTAAGGTACATTACAGGGGTAAAGGCAGGGTAGCTCTCGAAGCATTAAATGGAACAGGCTTTTTGACAGTTGTAGGAATTGGTATTTCGGGCGATGTGAGGCTGATGAAAGAAGAGTCGAAAGGTAGTCTTTTTCTATGGCAGGACATGTTGCACAATCAGTGCATGTTGCTATCTCTAAAGACAAATCGTTATGTAGGTATTACTCCCGGAACCACAGAACCTTATGCAGCCGATAGGCCTGGTACTCTTCCTGATAGAAAAGACGGAACAGTTTTTC
>CAZFUO010000333.1:2242-2514 GCA_964522065.1 uncultured Bacteroidales bacterium
AAAAAACAGTTACTACTGAGCCTGATTCTAAATTTTTTGTTTATCTGTGCTTTGGCCAGTCAAATATGGAGGCAGGTGCACGTCCTGATGAAAGTGATAAACTAATTGATTCGCGGTTTCAGATGCTGGCTGCTGTTGACAACGTGAAACTTAATCGTGTGAAAGGCAACTGGTATGTAGCCAATCCACCCATTAACCGACCTGAAAATGCTATGGGACCAGTTGACTTTTTTGGACGTGCAATGGTGGCAAACCTTCCGGATAATTACAAG
>CAZFUO010000334.1:0-2509 GCA_964522065.1 uncultured Bacteroidales bacterium
AGTAAGGACGGATATACGTTTACTGATGTAAATAATGGGAAACCGGTAATTGGTGGTGATAGTATTGCAGATCAGAGAGGCATCAGAGATCCATATATAATGCGTGGAAATGATGGCTGGTATTATATGGCAATGACCGATCTTCATCTTTTTGCAAAAAGTAAGGGTTTCAGACAGACCGAATGGGAAAGAGATGGCAATAAGTTTGGATGGGGTAATAACCGCGGTTTCGTATTGATGAAATCTAAAGACCTGATAAACTGGTCACATACAAAATTAAATATTCATGCTGCTTACCCCGAATTAAACGTTGGTTGTGTATGGGCTCCGGAATTGATTTATGATGAAGACAGGGGCAATATCATGATTTATTTTACAATGAGACTAGGCAACGGAAGGACAAAACTTTATTATGCATATTTAAACAAAGAGTTCGACAAACTGATAACCAAGCCTGAAATATTATTTGAATATCCCGATTCGACAAAGCAAATACTTGACGCAGATATTACAAAGTTACCTGATGGACGTTTTTGTATGACTTATGTCGCTCAGGAAAATCCTGGTGGAATAAAAATTGCTTTTTCTGATAAAATAAATTCAGGTTATAAGTACCAACCAGAGCAAATAGATTTTGAGAAAGGATCTTGCGAGGCACCAAATGTGTGGAAAAGAAATGGCGAAAATAAATGGATACTTATGTATGATATTTTCAGCATCAGACCTCACAATTTTGGTTTTGCCGAAACCTCAGATTTTGTGAACTTTACAAATCTTGGACGTTTTAATGAGAAAATAATGAAAACCACAAATTTTGATACCCCAAAACATGGATCGGTTATAAACCTCAAGAAAAAAGACGCAAACAAACTTAGAAAATATTGGGCTAAGAAAAATACCAAGAATTAGTGATTTTTTGTGACTGATTCTATTAATACCTTTGACACAGTTTAATTAAAAATATAAATTTATAAGATATGTCAGTATTAGTTGGTAAAAAAGCTCCTGTTTTTAGCTCAAGTGCAGTTATTAACGGGAATGAAATTATAGAGAATTTCTCACTTGAACAGTATAAAGGAGAAAAGTATGTTGTATTTTTCTTTTATCCTGCAGATTTTACTTTTGTATGCCCTACTGAGTTAGTTGCATTCCAGGAGAAAGCTGAAGAGTTTGCTAAAAGAAATGTTCTAGTTGTTGGAGCCTCAACTGACTCCGAATTTTCACATTGGAAATGGCTGCAAACTCCATTGAACAATGGTGGAATTGAGGGAGTTAAATATCCTTTGGTTTCAGACCAAAACCTTCAGATCTCAAAAGCATACGATGTACTTGCAGGTAACGAAGAATACGATGAGTTTGGTAATGAATCATTTGTAGGAGTAGCCAGAGCATACAGAGGACTGTTTTTGATTGACAAACAAGGTGTCGTAAGACATCAGGTTGTAAATGATATGCCACTTGGCAGAAGCGTTGATGAAGTTATCCGTATTATTGATGCATTACAATTCACAGAAGAATATGGTGAAGTTTGTCCTGCAAACTGGAAAAAGGGAGACAAAGCGCTTAAGGCAACACAAGAAGGTGTATCTGAATACCTTGGAGAAAAAAAGTGATTTAGAGTTTATATTATGCAAGATGACCCCCGTAACCCAAAAAGGCTTCGGGGGTTTGATTTTTTATCCAAATCTGCCGGTTATATAATTTTGAGTCTGCAGACTTTTTGGATTTGTGAAAATGGTTTTGGTTTCGTCAATTTCTACAAGTTCGCCAAGATAGAAAAAAGCTGTACGATCACTAACTCTGGCAGCCTGCTGCATATTGTGAGTTACTATTATGATTGTATAGTTACGCTTTAAATCGTAAATAAGCTCTTCAATCTTAGAAGTTGAAATTGGATCGAGAGCAGAAGCCGGCTCATCCATAAGAATAACAGATGGTTCTATTGCTAGAGCCCTTGCGATGCAAAGTCTTTGTTGTTGCCCGCCTGAAAGTGCATAAGCGGACTTTTTTAGTTTATCTTTAACCTCACCCCATAGTGCAGCTTTTTCAAGTGAACTTACTACTCTCTCTTCAATAAAGTTTTTATCTCTTATACCATCTACCCTAAGCCCGTATGCGACATTCTCAAATATACTTTTTGGAAAAGGGTTAGGCTTTTGAAAAACCATACCAACCTGCTTTCTTAGCATATCTACATCTACCGATTTGTCGTAAACATTGATACCATTTACTAGTGTGGTACCTGTTGTAGTTACTCCGTCAATCAGGTCGTTCATTCTGTTAAATGATCTTAGCAATGTAGATTTACCACATCCTGATGGACCAATAAAGGCAGTTACAGTATTCTCTTCGGCTTGAAACTGTATATCTTTTAATGCCTGGTAATCACCGTAAAAAAGATTAAAATCTTTAGCTTCGACTTTATATTCGGACATATATTTTATTTTAATTTATTCGTATAATGTCTTCTTACCGTATTGGCAAGCAAGTTAACTAACAAAACTATAAC
>CAZFUO010000335.1:0-2483 GCA_964522065.1 uncultured Bacteroidales bacterium
GGATGGAGCATAAGATGTTTAAATCTGTTCCAGACCAGAGAGAACCTTACACCATCGTTATACCTCCACCTAATGTCACAGGAGTACTTCATATGGGACATATGCTGAATAATACTATTCAGGATATATTGATAAGAAGAGCCAGAATGCAGGGTAAAAATGCGTGCTGGGTACCGGGTACAGACCATGCTTCGATAGCAACTGAAGCGAAGGTTGTAAACAAACTAGCTTCTGAGGGTATAAAAAAGACTGACATAAGCAGAGATGAGTTTCTTGGTCATGCATGGGACTGGACTGAAAAGCATGGTGGTATTATTCTGGAGCAATTAAAAAAGCTTGGAGCATCTTGTGACTGGGACAGAACATGTTTTACAATGGACGAGAAGCGTTCTGAAAGCGTTCTTAAAGTTTTTGTTGATCTTTATAGCAAAGGTCTTATTTACAGAGGTGTAAGAATGGTGAACTGGGACCCTAAAGCCCAGACTGCTCTTTCTGACGAAGAAGTTGTTTACAAGGAAGTAAATTCTAAATTATATTACCTGCGCTATAAGCTGGTTGACTCAGAAGGTTATGCTGTTGTAGCTACTACAAGACCTGAAACAATTCTTGGAGATACTGCAATGTGTATTAATCCAAATGATCCGAAAAATGCTCATCTAAAAGGTAAGAAAGTACTTGTTCCTCTTATTAACAGACCCGTTCCGGTTATCGAAGATGATTATGTTGACATCGAATTTGGTACAGGTTGTTTAAAAGTTACCCCGGCTCATGATGTCAATGACTATATGCTGGGCGAAAAATATAATCTCGAAACTATTGATATTTTCAATAATGACGGCACTCTGAATGAATATGGTCAGATGTATGCCGGCATGGATCGTTTTGACGTAAGAGAAAAAATCGAAAAAGATCTTGCAGCAGCAGGTTTGCTTGAAAAAGTTGAGCCGTACAATAATAAGGTTGGTTTTTCTGAAAGGACTAACGTTCCTATCGAACCAAAGCTTTCTATGCAGTGGTTCCTTAAAATGACTGAACTGGCTAAGCCTGCTCTTGATGCAGTAATGAATGACGATATTAAACTGGTTCCGCCTAAATTTAAAAATACTTACCGTCACTGGATGGAAAATGTGAAGGATTGGTGTATTTCCAGACAGTTGTGGTGGGGGCACAGAATTCCTGCATATTTCCTTCCACAGGGTGGTTTTGTTGTTGCTGAAACTCCAGAAAAGGCTGTTCAGCTTGCAAATGCTAAATTGTTTGCTGGTAAATGTCCTTGCTGTGCAGGAATTACTGCATTGACTATTGACGATTTGAGACAGGATGAAGATTGTCTTGATACCTGGTTTTCTTCATGGTTATGGCCAATTTCTGTTTTTGACGGTATAACAAAACCTAATAATGAGGATATAAGATATTATTATCCAACTAACGACCTTGTAACCGGTCCTGATATTTTATTTTTCTGGGTAGCCAGGATGATTATTTCAGGTCTTGAGTATCAAAAGGATATTTGCTTTAAGAATGTCTATCTAACTGGTATTGTAAGAGATAAGCAGGGTAGGAAGATGTCTAAATCTTTGGGTAACTCGCCCGAACCGCTCGATTTAATAAGCAATTTTGGAGCAGATGGCGTTAGAATGGGTATGATGCTTGCAGCACCAGCCGGAAATGATTTGCTTTACGACGATAATTTGTGTGAGCAGGGCAGAAATTTTAATAATAAAATCTGGAATGCATACAGACTTATAAAGGGTTGGAATGTTGATGAGAGTTTACCTCAGCCTGAGTCTTCAGCAATTGCTGTTGCCTGTTTCAGGGCTCAGCTTCAAAAGGCTGTAAATGAAATGGACGACTTATTCGGCAAGTTCAGGCTTTCAGAAGCATTAATGGCTGTTTATAAATTGTTCTGGGATGATTTTTCATCGTGGTTCCTCGAAATAATTAAGCCTGCTTATCAGCATTCTATCGACAAGAAGACTCTTGATGAAACTTTAGCTTTCTTTGAGGAACTATTGTTGTTATTGCATCCTTTTATGCCATTTATCACAGAAGAATTGTGGCAGAATATTTCTCAGCGCAAAGATGGTGAAAGTATTATGCTTGCAATGCAACCAAAAGTTGCCGAATTTGATCAGTCAGTTCTTGATAAGTTCGAAACCACAAAGTCTATAATTTCTGCTATAAGAACGATTAGACTTGATAAGAATATTCCTCAAAAGAATCAGCTCGATTTGCAAATACTGGGCAAGCATGATGACAGCAATGATTCTGTTATAGCTAAAATGGCTAATCTTGCTTCAGTTGTTAGAACTGGTATAAAAGCTGCAGGTGCAGCATCATTTATGATTGATACTACAGAATATGCTGTTCCGTTGGGTAATTTAATAAATGAAGAAGAAGAAATTGCTAAAATGGAGGATGAAATAAGGTATCTTGAAGGATTCCTGGTTTCGGTAATGAAGAAATTGTCTAACGAGAAATTT
>CAZFUO010000336.1:0-2463 GCA_964522065.1 uncultured Bacteroidales bacterium
ATCTTAAGGGGTTAATGGGATTCATGATACATTTAAATAAGTGGAGCAATTATTGGCATAACTCATTAGATTACGGATTGATATGTGTAACAGTGTGGTGGCATCATATCCCTGGCAGTTAGGTAGGATCTGGATATGGGATCTCATCAGATTATTGCCAGATGTATGATAGAGAGGATATACAACCTCCATGTTTCCACGATGATCAGGGAGCACTTAGGACGGCAGAATAGTTTCGATAAATTTATCTAAAATTATTATGTACTGTATTCATGGATGGTTGTAAAGAATTACCTCTTTTATTGGTTGTATTTGTTGGATTAACCTTATTTTTGGCATGTTCAGGGTGCACTTCTTCCACTCCTGACATTTCTGGTACCTGGCACGATTCTAAAAATGCAGAATCTTATTATTTCCTTCAATCAGGTAATTCTGTTAAGGGAACAGTAAGTACATTACTTGGAAGTGCTGAATTTACCGGCAAACTTGCAGAACAACTAAATTTCAATAAATACATTAATATAAAGGTGAATTCTGTTGATTTTGGATGTGTAAATAAAAATGATATATGTTCTGAATATAATGCCATTAAGATACTTTCTCCTGTTTTTAAAGAAATTTCAACGTCTCAAAACGGAATAATGTTAAATATAAAATCTGATACTATTTATGCTTAAAATTAAATTAAACGTCATCTGCTGCTTTATTTTGGTTTTTTTATTGTCAGTTGCTCCTGCTCTGGCTAATGATGGACATGGTTTATGGCTTGCCGGTAAATCAAATGGTGAAGTTACCGTGGTTTCGAAGTCTGTTTCACCTACTGTTTTACTTGCAAAAAAGGAATTAATTGATGGTTGGGCCGGAGCGGACGGAGCTGAAATTAAATTTGTTGTAAAAAAGGATAAGTCAGTTAAGGGTGATGGTTTTATTATCAAGAATAACACTATACAATCTAACAATGAAAATGGCATACTATATGGTGTGTTTGAATTGCTGAAGCGACAGAAAACAGGTGAATCTACAGATAATATTATCAGCAATCCTTCTTATGATATCAGAATTTTGAATCATTGGGATAATCTTGATGGAAGTATTGAGAGAGGATATGCAGGCAGGTCGATATTTTGGAAAGGATCAAAAAAACTTGAAGTAACAGAAAGTGACAGGGCTTTATGGAGAGAATATGCAAGAGCAAATGCTTCGGTTGGAATTAATGCTTCGGTTTTAAATAATGTAAACGCGTCTCCTGAGATGTTGAGTATTGATGTGCTGAAGAGGGTGAAGGCAATAGCAGATGAGTTAAGGCCTTATGGTATAAAGGCATATCTGAGTATCAATTTTTCTTCTCCGGCAGGTCTTGGGAAATTAAAAACATCAGATCCGCTTGATAAAGAGGTTGCAAACTGGTGGAAAAATAAAGTGAAAGAAATATATGGTATGATTCCTGATTTTGGCGGTTTCCTTGTAAAAGCAAACAGTGAAGGTTTGCCTGGTCCTCAGGATTTTGGAAGAACTCATGCTGATGGAGCAAATATGCTTGCAGACGCTCTGAAACCTTATGGTGGATTGGTTATGTGGAGAGCTTTTGTTTATAGTCCAAATGATAAAGACAGAGCAAAACAGGCTTATAACGAATTTATGCCATTCGATGGTATGTTCAGAGATAATGTAATAATTCAGGTGAAAAATGGACCAATAGATTTTCAACCCAGAGAACCGTTTAGTCCGCTTTTTGGTGCAATGAAAAAAACTGCTGTAATGCCCGAATTGCAAATAACTCAGGAATATCTGGGACACTCACATCATCTTGTTTACCTTGGAACTATGTGGGAAGAGTGTCTGAAGAGTGATACTTATCAATCAGGCGAAGGCAGTACTGTTGCAAAATGTACTGACGGAAGTATTTATAAACATAAATTAACTGCTATTGCAGGTGTAGCAAATATTGGATTAGATAGAAATTGGTGCGGACACATTTTTGCACAGTCTAACTGGTATTCGTTTGCCCGATTGGCATGGAATGTTGATTTGTCCTCAAAAGAAGTTGCTGAAGAATGGGTTAAACTTACATTCAGTGATAGCAAAAATATGAAAGGCTGGGAAACCGATTTTTTACAACCGATTACAAAAATGATGATGGAAAGTCGTGAAACGACTGTGAAATATATGATGCCATTTGGTCTGCATCACATTTTTGCAGGAGATCATCATTATGGACCCGGCCCCTGGTACGCTCCAAGAGGGGTAAGAAAAGACTGGACTCCTCCTTATTATCATAATGCTTCAGATAAAGGAATCGGTTTTGACAGAACTTCAACAGGTAGTAATGCTGTAGAGCAATATCATAAACCATTGAGTGATATTTACAGCAATCCTGCTACTTGCCCTGAAGAGCTTTTACTTTGGTTTAACTTCGTTCCATGGGATTACAAAATGAAAAATGGACGAAATCTATGGGATGCT
>CAZFUO010000337.1:0-2461 GCA_964522065.1 uncultured Bacteroidales bacterium
GAACGTCATGCGGAGGAGTGCATTCCAGATTCTTATTTCCACCTTTCATTATTAGCAAATGTCTGTAAGAAACACCTACATGAAACCTGAAAACATCATCACCGAGCTCAGCATCCAGAAATCTAATCAATTCTGCAGCCTCCTCATTAGAAATATATCCTGCTGAATGATTCTTTATCTTACCATCCTGAATACAAATAAGATTGCATCTCATTGCCATTTCACCTGGCATAATCTCAACACCAATACTTGCAGCCTCCAACGACCCCCTTCCTTCAAACTCAGAAGAAACGTCGTAGCCAAGCAAGCTCATGTTTGCTATTTCACTTCCCGGAGCAAAACCCGGCGGAACCGTACTTAGCATACCGCTCTTACCTAATGCAGCAAGTTTGTCCATATAGGGAGTATTGGCAAACTGAAGCGGAGTTTTTCCCCCCAGTCCGACAATCGGCTCATCGGCCATCCCATCACCTAATATTATAATGTACTTCATAAAATTTTTATTTAGTTTTTAGTGATTAGTTTTTAGTGGCCGAAACATCATGCTCTGCCAATCTCTAATCACTAATCTCTAATCACTAACCACTATCTTATATTCGCAATGCTAATGATGTCAGCAAACACCCCTGCTGCAGTTACACTTGCTCCTGCTCCATAGCCCTTTATCATCATCGGATATTGCAGGTATCTTTCTGTTGTGATAAGAATGATATTGTTGCTGCCTTCCAAATCGTAGAATGGATGAGTAGAGCTTACTTCCTGCAAACCTACAGAGCATTGTCCGTTTTCCATTTTTGCAACAAATCTCCATCTTTTCGATTGACTTTCAAGCACTTTTCTCTTTGCTTCAAACTCCCCGTCCATTTCGCTTATTGAAGACCAGAAGTCATCAAGACTGCCTTTGAAATATTTGTCTGGTACAAAAAGATTTTTTACAACATCTTCTTGTTCTACCTTATAGGTGGCTTCGCGGGCAAGTATAACCAGTTTTCTGATTACATCTTTACCACTCAGATCAATACGAGGATCGGGTTCAGAATAACGAGCTTCCTGTGCCATTTTAATAGCCTTGCTCAATGGTATTTCAGAACTTATAGTATTAAATATAAAATTCAAAGTACCTGAAAGCACGGCTTCCATTTTCAGAATGGTATCTCCTGAATTTATAAGATTGTTTATAGTGTTTATAATTGGTAAACCTGCGCCAACATTGGTTTCGAAGAGAAATTTAATACCTTTTTTGCGTGCAAGATTTTTGAGCCCATTGTAATTATCATATTCAGAAGAGGCTGCAATTTTATTTGCGGCAACGACTGAAATATTTTTTTCAAGCAAATCGTGATAAAGGCCGGCAATTTGAGGACTTGCTGTACAATCTACAAATACAGAATTGAAAATATTCATTGAAATGATTTCTTCTTTCAATAAATCGGGAGTTGTATTCTTACCTTCAGAATACAATCTTTCTTTATAATTTTCAAGATCTATACCATTACGATCAAAAATAGCTTTTTCTACATCGGCAATACCCACAACATTCAGTTTCAACCCATTTTGCTTCATCAACAAAGGTTGTTGTTGTTTAATTTGCTCCAGAAGGCTGCCACCAACAGTTCCGATACCAGTAAGAAATATATTAAGTACCTGATATTCTGACAAGAAGAATGAGTCGTGAATTACATTAAGAGCTTTACGTAATGACGAAACATTGGTTACAAAAGAAATATTTGTTTCAGAAGCACCCTGAGCACAAGCAATCACATTGATACCGTTTCGTCCCAGTGTTCCAAATAATTTTCCGGCTATACCTGGTATTCGTTTCATATTTTCACCAACTATAGCAACAGTTGCAAGGTCATTTTCAGCAAAAATCTGGTTGATCTCGCCCATTTCAATTTCCTGCTTAAACTCAGCCAGTAACACACTTACTGCACTTTCAGCATCCGAAGCGCGTACACCAATAGAAGTTGTGTTTTCAGAAGATGCCTGCGAAACCAGGAACACTGAGATGCCTGCTTTTGCAAGCGTTTTAAAAATTCTATGATTAACTCCAATTACTCCAACCATTCCCAAACCTTCAATGGTAATAAGACTGGTGTCGCTAATAGAAGAAATACCTTTAATGGATTTACCATTACCGGCATTATCTTTTGTAATCAGAGTACCCGGTGCATCAGGATTAAAAGTATTCTTTATTTTAATTGGTATATTTTTGTGGAATACCGGGAAAATTGTCGGAGGATAAATAACCTTAGCACCAAAATTGGACAACTCCATTGCTTCAACATAGCTAAGTCTCTCAATAACATAAGCATTATTTATTACTCTTGGATCGGCAGTCATAAAACCGTCAACGTCAGTCCAGATTTCAAGAAGAGATGCGTCAAGATCTGCTGCAAGAATAGCAGCTGTATAATCAGATCCACCACGACCGAGATTTGTGGTTTCACCTGTACTTAAA
>CAZFUO010000338.1:0-2459 GCA_964522065.1 uncultured Bacteroidales bacterium
AATGATAGTGCGCACTGATTATTTTAGTGCGCACTATTATTAAATTACCTGCTTGTATAGTCATTAATTCTCAAATCTCTAAATGATATTGGTGATTCAAAGCTGCTCATTATTTCAGATTTGTCTGTTATCAGTTCTTCAATATCAATTATATCGATAGATTCTTTTAACGGTGGAAATATCAATGTTATATCAATTACTTTTTCACCAAATCCAAGTATTTTTATTGTAGTATTCAATGGTAAATCATTGTCCAATCTTTTTATTAAATACGGATCTCGTGTTTTTTTGTCAATCATCAGTAGATTTTTATCAAATCTAACCCACCACTCATTACTTCCAATTGGAATTGAAATTGTAATTCTTGTTTCTCTTTTTTTTCTTTCAATTGATGATATATATCTATCCCCCTTTTTATAGGGATTTTTACTTATGCTAATTTGTTCAGGTTTAGCAATATATGCATTACTCCATATTGATGCATCTTTCTTTTGGTTTTTTATAATCTCTTTTGTAATTGAAGAGAATACAATATTTGATGTGGTGTCGCCCAGTTGTCGCACTAAATTATTCATGGCAGGAATTGCAGCTTTAGATATTACAGGGACAGAAATCATTTTTCTCATAAAAAGATTAAATACTAAAAGTCTGCTTTCATTATAAGTATATTTTGACTCAGTCAGGTTGACAATGACATCTTTGATTTCGTTCAACTTGGTTGTTGACGATTTTATATCTTCCTGAGTAAAAGAAGAGTTCAATTCGTCTGTTATTTCTATATCTTCTATTTTCTTATTATTTATTCTGATATCCATAAAATTAATCAACTTTTTTATACCATCCTTACTTTTTGTGTTATTCTCAAGGTCATTAATTGCATGAGTCAGATGTTTTGCAAAGTCATCAATTGCTTTATTAAGCACAACTTTATCAACAAATTCATCGTCATTAAGGTAAAAAGTGTAATAATATCTATGACCGTACTTGGGGGTATTAGGAATATCAGATGTAAATTCATCATAAACCGGGCCCGAGGGTTTTACCTCCATAGTAGAATTTTTCACTACATATTTTACCTGGCTTTTACCTGTCGAAAAGCAAAATATTGAAAATACACCTATCATAAATGGCACCAGCATTACATGCCTTAAAGTATTAAATCGAGTTTCATATATTTTTTTCATCATTATAAATCTTTTTTTCGTAAATGAATTATTTAAACCATTAGCTAAATATGGATTTCCGGACATGACCTCTTCAAGTATTATCGTTTGATATTTATAAAGATCGTTTCCTTCATCAAGCACACTTCTATCAGACTGAAATTCACTTAGATTTCTAAGCTCTTTTCTTATCCACCATAGAACAGGGTTAAACCATAATAATCTTACTAAAATTTCAATAGCTATGACATCAATATAATGCCTGTGAAAAATGTGAAATTTCTCATGTTTTATAACCAGATTAAGCTTATCTCCGGTCAGATTAGAACCACAAAAAATTGTTTTTCCAAAGGAGAATGGAGTTGGAATTTTACTATTTACTACAATATCAAATCCATCCTCCCTTTTAAGGTTTCCATGTCGTTTTAAGCTATTTATTTTTAAGTATTGAATAGTAAGTGATAGTAATAATAATGAAGTGATTAACAGATAACCAAAAGCAATGTATAAAATTTCAGGTTTTACTTTACTTTTTCTGCTTAAAATTGCTGAATCTTCAATATTGTCCTGACTCTCGTTTTGATAAACCTCAGTTTTAACTTGTGTTTGTTGTGGTATTTCAATTTCAACAATTTCTGCAGGTGGGGTATATACAACAATATTAAATTGAGATACCAGTATAGCTGTAAATGCTATTGATAAAAGAAATATTCGACTTTGATTGTAAGTTGATTTTTCTTTATACAGTAGCCAATAGAAAATTACCATTAAAGCTGAAGCCAGAATATATTTTCCGACTTGCAGAAAAATATTGAACAGTTCTGAGTTCATGGTTTTTTATTTTCATTCAATATCTTCATTATGTTCTCGTATTCACTTTTTGTTAATTGCTCTTTCTTTGCGAAAAAGGAGATCATCGAGCTAAACGAACCTCTGAAAAATGTGTTCTTCACGCTCGTCATAAAGCTTTCCATGTAAGCTTCTCTTGTAATTAAAGGATAATATCTGTGGCTTTTACCTGAAGCCTCAAATCCAACAAAACCTTTCGTAACCAGTATGCGCATAAAGGTAGAAACAGTATTGTAGGCAGGTTTAGGTTCAGGCAACTCAACTAGTATTTCATTTACTGAACCTTTACCCATATCCCAAAGGACATTCATCAATTGCAGCTCAACTTTTGTTAGTTCTTTTGATTCTTTCATGGTATCAAATATTTATTGTTGACAAATATATCAACTAAACTATTAGTTACAACTAAAACATTAGTTGACACGCTACATTTAACATATATTAACA
>CAZFUO010000339.1:0-2438 GCA_964522065.1 uncultured Bacteroidales bacterium
AAGCCAACCACTATATCCGGCCATTGTATTCTGAAGAGTAAAGTTTCCCGAAACCGCGTCTAAACCAACACCATATAATGGTGCATCATTCTGATAGTACCTATTTGTCTGATAACTCAAAAAACCGATATTCCCGTATATTCTTAATTCATCAACAAACGAATCATAAAAGATCTTAGACTTTCCGGCTGTTAAATTAAAATAATATCCTGGGGTATCAAAAAATCTTACGCCTTTAGGCGAACTGCTAGAGGATGTCTTTAAAACCAGATCGAGGTTTAAACCTGGGAAATACTTTTTCTCTTTTATAAGAGATATTAAAGTTGAAATATAAAAGTCACCAATAAATAAATTTTCCTCAGCATCTTCAATAATTGAAGCCCTTGAATCTCTTACTTCAGTGGTAGTTTTATAATGTTCAAAAAGTACACCCCATCCACTTACAACCAATCTACCCGGTATAAAAACATACGAAAATTTGGTTGAAACGCTTTGTGTACGGTCACCATAGCCCCAAAAAATATCAGCACTTACTTCAGCAGAATGTTTATCAGCTAATTTTAGATTTTGCATTTCAGGAACAGGGAAAGCATTAGGGCCAAAAAAGGAAGTTGTATAAGTCATCTTTTCTGTCCAGTCAGTGCCCTCCTCCCAATTATGAAGTTCTATCCACCAATCGGGAGGCCTGACAACAGAAATAGCCGGCAAAAAGTAAACCATAAAAAGCAAGGTTACTACGGCCAGTTTCATGTTCGTTTATTTGTTGGTTACAATAACTCTTTCAGTTGGAGCCATTGTCTTGTTTCTTAGCTCAGTTTGTTCAACTACATTTTCTGCAAGACTTCTGAAGGCTAAACCTGTTATTGTAGTATCACTAAGTGCTGCAGGAGTTCCTAAATCACCATTCTCACAAATACTCTGAACAATTGGAATTTGTCCCAGCAGTTTGATATTTAATTCTTTTGCAAGCTCTTTACCACCATTTCTGCCAAATAAGTAATATTTATTATCAGGCAGTTCCTCAGGTGTAAACCATGCCATATTTTCTACCAAGCCCAGTACAGGCACATTTACTTTATCACCTGTAAACATACTTATACCTTTTCTGGCGTCAGCCAATGCTACCTGTTGAGGTGTTGTAACTACTATTGCTCCTGTCACAGCAAGAGACTGAACAATAGTAAGATGAATATCGCTGGTACCGGGAGGTAAATCTATGAGAAAATAATCTAACTCTCCCCAATGACCATCGGAAATCAATTGCTTAAGCGCATTTGATGCCATGCTTCCCCTCCAGACAACGGCATCCTCCTTTTTGACAAAAAATCCAATAGATAAAACTTTAACTCCGTACTTTTCTTCAGGAATTATCATATCTCTTCCGTCTATTCTCTCCAAAGCCGGCCTTGCATCTTCAATTCCAAACATTTTAGGAATAGAAGGACCAAAAATATCAGCATCAAGCAATCCAACTTTATATCCTAATGCAGCCAATGAAACCGCAAGATTTGACGAAACCGTTGACTTTCCAACCCCACCTTTGCCAGAAGAGATTGCTATAACGTTTTTTACCTGTGACAAAAGTTTTCCGGGCTCAGGGCGAGCTACCTGATTTGCAATAACATTAATATTGACTTCAATATCAGCACCGGCATATGTATGAATAGCGGTTTCGGCAGCTTTTACGACAGACTTTAAAAAAGGATCATTAGGTTTTTCAAATCTGAGAGAAAAACTTACTTTATTCCCCTCAATTCTAATATCATCTTCGACCATACCGGCACTTACCAGATCTTTTCCGGTACCGGGATATCTTACTTTTTCAAGTGCATCTGTAATTAACTTTGGATATAATGCCATTTCAAAAAAAATTAAATAGGTTCAACATTGCCTTGTATATTTCTGGCTTTCCTACCAAAACTCCGGTATGGATCAGGCTCAATTTCAACTTCGGGCTCTACAAATGCAGAGTCCTTGTTTAGTTTAAATTGCAGATATTTAATACTAAGACCCCTGGTCAACCATTGCTTTTCGTAAAAAGTTTGAATGGACAGAATTTTGTCTGTCCATTCGCTATGATAAAGATCATCTGTATTAAATAACACTTCAAGTTGATTTACCTTTAAAACCTCTGATGTATACAAGTACATAAAATTACTGTCAGTTTTCAGATGTACAACACCATCAGTACTCAAAATGTTTTTATAACTCTGCAAAAAACCTGTAGATGTTAGTCTTTTTGTCAGTTTTTTCATCTGTGGATCGGGAAAAGTCAACCAGATTTCAGAGACTTCACCCGATTCAAAAAATCTATTTATAAACTCAATATGTGTTCTTAAAAAAACAGCATTTTTAAGCCCTTTTTCTTTTACATCTAAAGCACCTGTCCAAAGTCTTGATCCCTTGATATCAATTCCAATAAAGTTTTTTTCAGGATA
>CAZFUO010000340.1:0-2424 GCA_964522065.1 uncultured Bacteroidales bacterium
ATGCAAAAAGTTGATAATGTTTTATGGATGGCAACCAGTGGTGGCGGTCTTTACAAATACTTTATTAATAAAGGTAAGGCAATTAAATTCACTTCAAATTCCGGAATTCCTTCAAATTTTATTAATAGTCTGACTTATTCTGAAGGTTATCTTTGGGTAGGCACAGAAAAAGGACTTTTTAAGTTTGATATTGAAACAAATAAGATTCAGACTTACACATCGATACCTCAATTGTCAAATTCGTCTTTTAATCGTGGGGCGATTCAAAAACTAAAAAACGGACAGCTTATATGTGGTACAAATAAAGGTGCATATATGTTTCCATCTGAGTTGTTTAGTGATATAGACGAGGAGGGTAAAATATTTTTTGAAAATTTGATTGTTTCTGGCAGATCTATTAAGGATTGTAAAGAGTTTAATTTTGGCAAACCACTTGATAGTTTGGAGGTTATTAAGTTGAAGTATTACCAGAATACTATAAACCTCCAGCTTATTCCAATTAGCCAGATGAAAGGGACAAAATTTTCCTGGAAGTTGGATGGACTTGATAAAAGCTGGACTAGACCTTCAGATAATAGGACTATAACTTATACAAATATTCCAAATGGTACTAATTCTTTATTTATTAGATTATATGATTCATCATCTTCAAGAATAATTGCAGAAAGAAAACTTGTCATTAAGATGATTCCGCCTTTTTGGAGGACATTTTGGTTTTGGTTTGCAAATTTAATAATAGCTGGTTTGATACTGTTTTTGTTATTTGATTATTATATAAAATCACTCAAACAAAAGCATAACGAAGAAAAAGTAAAATTCTTTGTAAACACTGCTCACGATATCAGAACTACTTTAACTTTGGTTAAAGCTCCTGTGGATGAATTAAATAAAGAGTCGGGTCTGTCTGCAAATGGTAAATATTTTCTTGAAACCGCTACGGCTCAGCTTAAACATTTGCTCAGTGTTTTTAACCAGTTAATGGATTTTCAGAAAGCAGATGTAAATAAAGAAAAATTATCACTGACAAATATTGATGTGGTTAATATAATAAATAAGAGAAAGTATTTGTTTGAAACCTATGCAATCAGTAGAAATATCAAGTTGGATTTTCATCATGATTCAGATATACTGATATCAGCAATTGATGAACCAAAATTTGAAAAAATACTTGATAACCTTTTGTCAAATGCCATAAAATATTCAAATGAAAACTCATCTGTAAATATAAAACTGACTCAGAGTGACAGAGATTTTGAAATCAGTATTCAGGATTTTGGAATTGGAATAAGCAGTAATGCTAAAAAGAAATTATTCTCAGGGTATTACAGGGGCGAAAACGCAATTAATTCTAAAGTTGTAGGAACTGGAATCGGACTTTTACTTGTTAAGAACTATGTTGATTTGCTGGGTGGTTCCATAACATTTTCCAGTGAAGAAAAAAAAGGTACAACTTTTTATCTGACTTTACCCAAAAGAGAGTTGAATTCTGATGAGATTTTTATTAATGACTTCAATAAAGATATTTTTTCGAAGAGTGAAATTCAAAATGAGAATCAAAAAGAATTTAAAATATTAATTGCAGAAGATAATGAAGAGCTTCTTAATTTTTTGAGCGTTTCACTGCATAATCAATTTAAGATACTGAAAGCAGGAAATGGTAATGAAGCATGGAGCCTGGTTCAGAAAAATAATCCTGATTTAGTCATTTCAGATATTTTAATGCCTGGTATTGATGGTTTTGAATTGTGCAGAAAGATTAAGATTACCTACGAAACCGCACATATTCCGGTTATTCTGCTAACAGCACTTACAGATGTTTCAGAAGAAATAAAGGGGTTGGGTCTTGGTGCTGATGACTATCTGACAAAACCATTTGATATAAATATACTTACCAAGAAAATTTTCTCAATTATAAATAATAGAAAAGTTATAAGAGAAAAGGCGTTGCGAATAATTAAGAATTCTGATGAAGAGCAGGTTTTTTCTAATGAAAATAATGATAAATTCCTGAAAAGAGCAATTGAGATCTCTGTAGAAAATATGTCAAATTGCGAATTTGATAAAGATCATTTTGCCTCATCAATGAATGTGAGTCCGTCCTTATTATACAAAAAAATGAAATCTTTAACAGGTCAATCCCCAAATGAATTTATTAAATCAATAAGATTGAACAGGGCATTAGATTTATTAAATTCAAGGAAGTACTCAGTTACTGAGGTCAGTGAAATGTGCGGTTTCTCAAGTATTGGATATTTTAGTACTGTTTTCAGAAAATATTTTGGAAAAACTCCGAGTGAAATTTGATAATACTGCGTTATTTGATATAAAATGTTGATGTATAATTTGTTATAATTAATTGAATGGTTTGTGAAAATGTGATTTTTACTTAAAAATTGAAAAGGTATGTTTATTTTCTAATATGCA
>CAZFUO010000341.1:0-2407 GCA_964522065.1 uncultured Bacteroidales bacterium
AAATTTTTCAGGACGAGTTACTGTACCGTCAGGATGAACAGCAGTAGAGTCATTTGAAACCCATGAAACTGTAACACCATCTGTTCCGGCTGTTGTTGGCAAAGTAAGATTTTCAGTAACTTCTGATAAGTTACCTGAAATAGTAAATGATTTGAATGCATTGATAAGTTGAGTAGGAATACCATTAAGAGCCAACATATCGTCAGCAGTCAATGCTCTTGAATATACGCGGAAATTATCGATATGACCTTTAATTGTAGGGTCAGGATACTGTGACTTTCCAATGTAGTTTTGAAGAGTAGTGCCCATAGAAGCAGGAGTAGTTGTAACAGCAGCATTAGATCCTGCAGGCACACCATTGATGTAAATTGTTAAAACACCAGCACCTGTTAATTCATCAAATTTTGATGTAACTGCCACATGTGTCCATGTGTCAACCTTGATTGCTTTGTTTGATTTTACACTCTGTTCGCCAACTTCATTACTTTGCTTAATGGCATAGTAAGGATAGCCATTTTGAGGTGCCATAAACATGTTAACATCCTGTCCGTTACCAAAGTCGAAAATACGACCCCAATAGTTAATTGTTGCCAAATTCACCCAACATGCAACAGTATAATCTGTCAACTGTGTTGTGAAATCATTTGGAAGTTGCACATAATCATCAACTGCCATCAGGCTTACCGCCTGACCGGTTTTACCTTCAGCAAGTGCTGCTGCACCAACCAATGTTCCTGCGTTTGCCTTACCGGAAGCGTCTGGAACGGTTGTACCGTCAACATTGTCAAAAGTGTAGTGAAGCTGTAAACCTGAGGTAATGTCTTGTGCGAAGACACTAACTGAGGAAAACATGGCAGCTAAAATCAGGAAAAAGTAGATTTTCTTTTTCATGTTACTACTAATTTAGGTTAATAAATAAAGAAATGGTTTTTTAATTTGTTTGATTATAAGACTGTTAGATCTTTCGATTTAATAATGTTTTACTCGTTGCAGTGTGTTGAGAGTTTTAAGGTTATAAAATATGTTAATTCTTTCAAATCGATGTAAAGATATAATATTTTTCAGACTTGCAAAAAAAGTGTAAAAAAAACACTTACAAAGAAAAAAAAGTAAAAAATGACAATAACCCTGCCCAGAATAAGGTTTTAATATCTAAATAAGTGCTTATCAGTACTTACAATAAAAAAAACCGGACTGATATTAAATTATATCAGTCCGGCGTTTCAATATTTAAATACAAATATTGTGTTCTAAAACATATTTGGGAAAAATACAGAGAAAACAAGTACAATAAGTCCCAGAATTAAAACTGAAATAGTACTACGCGCACTTCCTTTCCATTCTTTCAATAAAATACCCCAAACATTACTGAAAGTAACATTAAGAGCCATTAATATTGACCATGAAAAAGCAAGCATAATTGCATTATCAGCCAGGTAACTCTTTCCTACAGACAATCCAAAGAATTGTGAATACCAAAGTATTCCGGCAAGAGCACAAAAAAGTAGATTATTTACCCAAACACTACCCTTTGTTGCAGTATAATCTTTAAAAGTCTTATTCTTATAATTCTGAAACAGACAATAAATAGCGTTGGTCAAAAATCCACCTGCTGTCACCATGAAAGTAGCAGGCAAAGTAGCAAACAAATCACTTGCGCCTAAAGCTTTAGCTGCTTCAGCAATAGGTTCACCGGCACCAAGTCCCAGAGCAAAACAAGCACTCATAACACCTGCAAGCAAAGCAACCAAAAGCCCTTTTGTTAAAGCAAAATCTTTAATTGCAGCTTTCTTCTGCTCTTCCGTCATGTTCTTAGCACGCAAACTTCCTGCATATCCAATAACTGAAATACCGGCAAGAGTTATAGCTACACCAATTAATAAAATAAGACCATCGCCATGCAATAAATCTTTCTTATCAAAAAACATGGCAGGAATCAAAGTTCCAAAAGCAGAACAAGTACCTAATGCAATACTCTGACCTAAAGCAACACCAAGATATCTCATTGAAAGTCCGAAAGTAAGACCACCAATGCCCCATAATACACCATAGAACATAGCTTCCAAAGCAGCTCCACTATCTGTACCAAGTATTGAGAACAATGTAGCCCCCTCCGGAACCGCTAATAAAGCACCCAAAAATGGAAATACCAACCATGCAAAAACACCCTGAGTTAGCCAGAAAGTTTCCCATGCCCAGTTTTTCACCTTTTTAATAGGAACATAAGAGCTTGACTGTCCAAAACTGCCAATAGCGATTATAAGCAAACCAAGTGCGGTATTCATAATTTAGATTATTAGCGTTTTGAAGTAACGTCAACTTCGTATTTCTGGATATCTGCTATAAAATCTTCACCTACAGGTACATTATTCTTCATGCAGAACATATCCCAAACAGCATTCCATGG
>CAZFUO010000342.1:0-2402 GCA_964522065.1 uncultured Bacteroidales bacterium
GTAAAGTTTGCATTTTTAATAGCCTCAGTATTTACAAGATTTAGTTTTAATACAGAGTCGATATGACGGGACAACATGGTTTCGTCATTTATAAGCTTACCGATACTTTCTACTTCAGAAAAAGTGTAATCGTTTTCTGCTGCAGACTTTAATACTTTTTGGCCCTGTTCGTGATCAAGAAACTCACCAAACTCATTAAGTAGCTTGAGAGCATTCCATTGTTTAGGATTGTGGCTGGCAGTTAGAATAATGCCACCATCTGCACCTGTATATGTTACAGCTAGTTCAGTTGTAGGAGTTGTTGCAAGGCCTATGTTAATAACATCGAAACCCATACCCATCAAAGTTCCTGAAACTATCTGAAAAACCATTTCGCCTGAAATTCTGGCATCTCTTCCGACAACAATTTTTCCAGACTTTTTTGAAGAATTGTTTCTAACCCATTCTGCATAAGCAGAAGTAAACTTGACAAGATCAAGCGGAGTGAGAGCATCACCCGGTTCTCCTCCTATCGTACCACGAATACCGGAGATTGATTTAATAAGTGTCATATTATTTCCAGAAAGTATAACGTAAATCGTAAAAGCAAGCAGTAAGTTTTGTGCTGGAATTTAAGTACATAGACATTCCAAGCTTTGTAGGTACAATAAGGTTGACATGTCCACCGTCACCTACATATGTTAAAGGCTCGTGCCAGGCCTTGCAATCACCATAAGATGCTTTGGTCTGAACATTATTGTATAAGATTTCGTAAGGATCTGAGGTTCCGAACATATTTGAATAGGTAGTATCACCTTCCATATCGGTTTCAACAAACCTTACCAAAACCACAGTATTCTTTGGAAGAGAATCGTTAACTGCTCTGCCAGTATCAATTACATGAATGTATAACCCTGTCTCAGTCAGATAATAAACATTTTCCGGGAAAGGTATTTCATCAGGATATTCAGATGTAACAATTATCCCCTTTTCGTCAATAAAATTTTGTATACTTGACTTTTCATCAGCAAGCATTTCCGCATATGTTGCCTGATCGTTACAAGATGAAAGAGCAATAAATATTACAACAATAAACAAAGGCAAAGACTTATAGAACTTCATATTATATATTCTGTTATTACTTTTTAGTTTGACAAAATTAATCAAATATGCCGAACCATTATAAAACTTAACATTATTTGTACAATCAATATTAAATAAAGAAGTCAGGTAATGAATCTTCCAGGAGTTTGGCTGCATCTTCAAGCTTGCCATAATATTCTCCACCAGCTGCATTAAGATGTCCACCTCCACCAAAAACAGCAGAAGCTATTTTATTTGCGGGAAAAATTCCTTTCGATCTGAAAGACATTCTTATTTTATCACCTTCTTCTCTCATAAAAACAGAGAATACAATGCCTTCAATACTTAAAGGAAGATTCACAAAACCCTCAGTATCTCCAACTTTATAGTTAAACTTAGACAATTCATCTTTACTCAAAGTAATCAATGCAGTGTTATACTCTTCGAGAATTTTCATTTTTTCATGCAAAATAAAACCCATAAGGCGCATTCTGTCAGCCGAATACGTATTAAACACTCTGTCGTAAATGACATCTTTATCAATACCCTTTTCAATTAACTGAGAAATGATAAAATACATTTCAACATTATTAGAATTGAAAGTAAACGATCCGGTATCAGTCATCATACCGGTATAAATGCACTCAGCACATTCTTTTGTAATATCATCATAGAAACCGCCCCTGCATATCAGCCTGAAAACCAACTCGCTGGTTGAAGCAATTTTGGGATATGATATTGTAACATCAGCAAAAGTATCAGGATTAGGATGATGATCGAGAAGTATTTTTTTGGTTTTAAGTCCACCGACAAACTCTCCTAAAGGTCCTATCCTTTTCAATTGATTAAAATCAAGAAGCACAATCAAATCTGCCTCAGTTATAACTTTTTCAACATTTTCTTTATCGTTCTGATAAATCAAACTTTTATCTGCACCGGGCAACCATGCCAGAAATGATGGAAATGAATCAGGATAAATTACAGTTACATTTTTCTCTCTGACCCTTAAAAATTCAGCCATAGCAAGACTCGAACCCAGGGCATCTCCATCGGGTCCGATATGAGATATAATTACAACATTATCAGCAAACATCAAAAGGTTTGTGGCCTTTTGAACCAGCTTCTCATCAATTATTTTAGTTAGCATTTTCGATTTTTTGCAAAGATACTAAATTAGCATTATTTCACAATCAAACTATCCCAAAGTACCTGTACCTGAAACACCAGAATAAATGTCATCAAAAACAACAAATACTTTTTTCTTTTAAACAAAAACAGTCTTGAAGCCATAAACACAATAATGTACAAAACCATAACCTGATAAAAATTTATATTGATAT
>CAZFUO010000343.1:0-2402 GCA_964522065.1 uncultured Bacteroidales bacterium
CTCATTTCAACTTTAAATATTTTTCTTTCAATCAAACCTTTGCAAAGAGTTGATAAAACAAAATCTTCATGGTACTGCCATTCTTTTATGGCCGACCAGATATCAGTATCATCCAGTTTTTCAAAAAAATCCAGTGTAATATCGTCAATAATAGTAGTTTGCTGTTCTCCGGTTAAGAAATATTTTAATGGCTTTGTACAATTTAACATTACACCGCCGGAAATTAACTCTTTACTACGTTTCAAAATATTTTGCATCATTTTTTCAGCTGCCAGTGATGTTTTATGCAAGTAAACCTGCCAGTACATCAAACGACGGGACATCAGAAAGTTTTCAACAGAATATATTCCTTTTGCTTCGACAACAAGCTTATCATCACGCACATTAAGCATTTTAATAATTCTTGCCGAACCTATATTTCCTTCAGAAACTCCTGAAAAAAAGCTGTCTCTTCTCAGATAATCGAGTCTGTCCATGTCAAGATTGCCCGAAACCAGCTGATGCAGAAATTTTTTATGATACTCATCCTTAAAAATTGAAATAGCAGTATCAAGTTTACCTTCAAACTCACAGTTCATTCTCTCCATCATTTTAAGAGAAATGTCCTCGTGAGACACACCATTTATAAGTGTGTTTTCAAGTAAATGTGAAAAAGGTCCGTGACCAATATCGTGTAAAAGAATAGCTGCAATAACACCGTTTTCTTCATCTTCAGTTATGTCTATACCTTTCATTTTTAGATGATGAACTGCTTCCATCATAAGGTACATCGCTCCAATAGTATGTTGAAACCGCGTATGCTGAGCACCAGGATACACAAATGACGACATCCCCAACTGCTTGATTCTGGTGAGTCGGTGCAGATAACGATGCTGAAGGATTTCAAATAAAAAGCCCGAAGGCAGATTAATGAAACCAAACACAGGGTCATTTATGATCTTTCTTTTTTCCACTTAAATTACAGATATTTAGCCATTTCCTGCTGAACTTCCAGGGCTGCATTGCCTGCTGCAGTTGCAAAATTTTCTCCGTTAGATGCATAAAGAATTTGTCTTGAGGAATTTACCAACAAACCGCAATCTTTATTCATACCATATTTAACAACTTCCTCCAGACTTCCTCCCTGAGCTCCAACACCGGGAACTAGAAGAAAATGATCAGGAACTATCTTTCTGATATCTTCAAACATTTTACCCTGAGTGGCGCCAACTACGTACATCATTTTTGAGTCATCAGCCCATTCACCTGATTTTCTTAATACTTTTTCAAATAGACGTTCACCATTTTCGTCTTCAGTAAACTGAAAATCATTAGATCCTTTATTTGAAGTCAGGGCAAGCAGAATAACCCACTTGTTATCATATTTCAAAAAAGGTTTAACGCTGTCTTCACCCATATATGGAGCTACTGTAACAGCATCAAAAGGTAAATGACCAAAAAAACTGTCTGCGTACATTTCAGAAGTGTTTCCAATATCACCTCTTTTTGCATCGGCAATTATAAACTGTTCAGGATACTTTTCTCTGATATAATTAACAGTCTTTTCAAGTGAGATCCATCCTTTTGTGCCGTTAGACTCATAAAAAGCCAGATTTGGCTTATAGCAAACACATAAATGAGCAGTAGCGTCAATAATTGCTTTGTTAAATGCAAAGATTGGATCTTCTTCATTCAGCAAATGAGCAGGTATTTTTTTCAGATCGGTATCAAGTCCTACACAAAGGAAAGATCTTTTTTTTCTTATTTGTTCAATTAAATCCTGTTTGTTCATATTACATTTCAGCTTCTTTCAGCCTTTCTGCATTTTCTGCAATTATCAGCTGGTCAATTACTTGTTGAATATCTCCGTTCATAAAAAACGAGAGATTGTATAGTGTTAGATTTATCCTGTGGTCGGTAACACGTCCCTGAGGATAGTTGTAAGTTCTGATTTTGGCAGATCTGTCACCTGTCGAAACCATTGTTTTCCTGTGTGCTGCAATATTATCAATATACTTTTGATATTCCATATTGTATATTCTGGTACGCAGCTCAATCATTGCTTTCGCCTTATTTTTTAGCTGAGACTTTTCGTCCTGACACTGAACAGCTATACCAGTCGGTATATGAACCAGTCTTATTGCAGAGTAAGTCGTATTTACAGACTGTCCCCCATGTCCTGAAGCACAAAATGTATCGACTCTTATATCTGAATCTTTCAGCTCAATGTCAAATTCTTCAGCTTCCGGCAAAACCGCGACAGTTGCAGCCGATGTATGAATACGTCCCTGTGTTTCAGTTGCAGGAACTCTTTGGACTCTGTGTACGCCTGATTCATACTTTAAAGTACCATAAACATTCTCACCCGAAACAGTAAAGATTATTTCCTTGTAGCCACCTGAAGTGCCCTCATTTGCAGAAGT
>CAZFUO010000344.1:0-2401 GCA_964522065.1 uncultured Bacteroidales bacterium
GACTTCTCACACCCGATGCTAAAACTTTACCGGGTTGGTCTGGCGCAAATCAAATACCTTTACTTGTTACCGGAAATGAGGTTATTGTCGATTTCAAACCTATTGGCAGAAATATGACTTGCCAACTTTGTTACAGAACTAAAGATGGCAAAATTGTATATAGCCAGATTGTAAACGGTGGTAATTGCAGTCTTAATTTAAACCTCAAACCCGCCAATAACTGTGTTTTTGCTGTAATTACAAATACTGACTACATTTACGAAGGTGATACAACCAGAAAATCTCATTTTGATTACAGATTACAACTTGTTAAGGGTGTGACATATACAGCAGATATAAATAAGAGGTGGTATGACTGGAATCTGACATTGGTAGATCTCGAAGAAGCAAAAATAGAAGACAGAGTTGGTGAACTTTCAGTATATCCAAATCCTTTAACAAGAGGTGGAGTACTTAATGTCAGTCTTGGTGGGGATATTGTAAAAAATGAAGTAGTTGAAATAAGGAATTTGAGTGGTCAGTTAATCTACAGGAGTATGGTGTCGGGTGATTTTACAATTAGCTCTTTAAGTAATATAGAATCAGGTGTTTATATGGTTTCTGCAGGTGGCAGAAATGCGAAGTTGATTGTAAAATAGCTGAGGCTTTTTGTATTTATAGTTATTGTAGTATTTTTGTATCAGAAAATGACACTTTTTTACTTATATAATACTAATACCACGAATTTAAAATGAAAAAGATTTTTAGTTTTCTGTTTTTCGCATTTTCTGCTTTTTACCTCAGTTCGCAGGTAAATTACAGCGTTGACTTAAATCAGACGGGAGTCAAAATGAGTCAGGATTTAATTGGTGCCTTTTTTGAAGATATTAATTTTGGTGCTGACGGAGGTCTTTACGCTGAATTAGTTCAGAACCGTTCATTTGAGTATTACAATGTTACTCAAAATATGAACATGGATCCTCTTAAGTCATGGTCATTGCTACAGGAAGGCGGTGCGGTAGCTGCTATGTCTGTTGCAACAGCAACCCCGCTTAATGCTAACAATCCTCATTATCTGAAGCTTAATATTAGTAACGAAGGTACAAATGCGGGTATTGTAAATAACGGCTTTAATGGCATTACAGTAAAGGCTAATAATAAATACAATTTCTCGGTTTACATTAAAAGAGCCTCAAATTTTGACAAGCCAGTTATAGTGATGTTGAAAACCTCTGCAGGTGCAGTTATTGCAAAAGATACAATAAAATCAACCAGCAATAAGTGGGAAAAATACAAACTTGTTTTAACCAGCAATGCTAATACAAGTAATGCCTTACTGACTGTTGTTCCAAAAGGTACAGGAGAGGTTTTAATTGATATGGTATCCTTGTTTCCTCAAAGGACATTTAAAAACAGAGAGAACGGACTGAGAGATGACCTTGCACAGGCTATTGCAGATTTGAATCCGAGATTTTTGCGGTTTCCGGGTGGTTGTATTTCTCACGGTAGCAGTCTTGAAAATGCTTACAGATGGAAACATACAGTTGGTGATGTTGCTGAAAGAAAACCAAACTGGAATTTATGGGGATATCATCAAACTTATGGACTTGGCTTCTTTGAATTTTTTCAGTACTGTGAAGACATTGGTGCTAAGCCTCTGCCCGTATTACCTGTAGGAATTTCATGCCAATTTCGAAACCGCCAGGTTGCTCCAATTGGGGAGATGAAACCCTGGATAGACGATGCGCTCGATTTGGTCGAATTTGCAAACGGAGCAACAAACACCACCTGGGGTGGTCTTAGGGCACAAATGGGACATCCCGAGCCTTTCAATATGGAGTATCTTTGTCTCGGTAACGAGGAGGATGACATCCCTGAGTTTCGGGTACGGTTTAAAATGATTGCTGATTCTGTTAAAAAATATCACCCCGAAATTAAGATTATTGGTACTTCAGGCACGACTCATTCCGGCAATATGTACAATACTTTGTGGCAGTTCAGCAGAGATAATAAACTGGCAGCAGTAGATGAGCATTATTATGTAGATCCTGAATGGTTGCTCGAAAATATTCACAGATACGATAATTTTGACAGAAGTGGACCAAAGGTATTTATTGGTGAATATGCATCAAGAAACGATCTTCACTTTAATGCAATTGCTGAGGCTGCATATTTGACCGGTGTTGAAAAAAATGCTGATATTATTGAGCTAACATGTTATGCACCACTTTTATGTAATGAACTTAATAATCAGTGGAACCCCGATTTGATAAGATTCAACAACAATCAACTTGTAAAAACCGCAAGCTATTATGTACAGCAAATGTACGGACAGAATGCCGGTGATTATTATTTACCCGGACAGTTATCATACGACAGCAACTATTCAAACAATTCAAGAGTATTTACGGGTAAGGTGGGA
>CAZFUO010000345.1:0-2390 GCA_964522065.1 uncultured Bacteroidales bacterium
TGTAAACTGTGAAGACTGAATTTTCCACCATTACTGCTCATAAACTTTTGCACTGTAAGAAATACTCTGAGACCTGAACTGCTTATATAAACCAATTCACTACAGTCCATATTAAGGTATTTAATGTCTTTTACGATTACTTCTTTTACGGTATTTTCAAATTCATTGTAATTAGTTGTGTCAACCCGGCCTATTACCTTTAAGTTTGCGACCTGACCATCTGTTTTTGTAATGATTTCCATAAGTATTAATTGTTGGTTTTAATATCTGTTAGTTTTTTTATCATTGTTAACTGGTTTTTATGATCCAGTCTTTCATAATAGACTTCATCCATAAGTTGCTTTATAAGATAAATACCCAAACCGCCGATAGGTCTGTCTTCTACTGAAAGATTTGTGTCAGGGTCTTCTTTTATGGTAGGATCAAATGGTTTGCCTCCGTCAATAAGTTTTATTGATAATTCTTCGCGGTTTGTTCTGAATTCAATGCCGATAAGATGAATCATATCATCTTCATATCCGTAAAATATAATGTTAGAAATAGCTTCTTCCAGTACAAGATTAACTGAATATTTCAATTTCTCAGGCAGAGTCCATTCTTCCCATAATACATCCAGAAAATCTGTTATTCTGAAAAGTTCGTTTACATCATTTCTTATGAGTAAACGTCTGTAGTTATTATCGTCTTCCATAATAGATAATACTTAACATAGTTAAATCATCAGACTGTGTATGTCCGTTTACATGGACTGATATGTCATTTTTAACAACTTCAATAAGCTCTTTTGGAGACAAATTGTTATTCTTGCTGATTATTTCAAGCAGATTGTCATTTCCATACAGATTGTTATCTATGTCTTCTGCTTCAGTAACTCCGTCTGTATAGAGGAAAAGCTGATCCTGATCGTATATATTTGCGGTTTCTTCAATATATTCGTAATCTTCGAAGAGGCCGACAGGTATTGATTTTGTGATGGGAAAGAAGCTGATTTCTCCATCTTTTCTTATTATAACCGGTGGATTATGTCCGGCATTGCAGAAAGTAAGTATGCCGGATTTAGTATCAATAACGCCAACAAATAATGTCACAAACATATTTGACTCATTGTTTAACGAAAGAGTTTTATTCAGAATTTTTACTATTTCAGCTGTAGATTTTGATTTGTCTGCTGTCGATCTTAAAAGTGTTCTGGTTACAGCCATAAACAGGGAAGAAGGTACTCCCTTGCCAGAAACATCACCAATAGCAAAGCATAGAAGATTATCATCAATCAGGAAAAAGTCATACAAGTCGCCTCCGACTTCTCTGGCAGAAATCAGTGTTGCAAATAAATCAATTTCAGGCAGATTTGGGAATGGAGGAAAAATATGAGGTATCATTCCAAGCTGAATCTCCTTAGCTATTCTGAGTTCGCTTTCAATCTTTTCTTTTGCTGAAGTTGTTAGTTTTAGATTTGCTACATAATTGGATAATTCCTTTTGCATAAATATAAAAGAGTCTCTCAGCTGTTTCATTTCATCATTAGTTTTTACTTCAGGAAGTGCAGCATTAAAATTTCCTTCAGCAATAATAATAGCTGATTTAGAGAACTTTGATAAAGGCTCAATTTGTTTCTTTATAATACGCATGGTGAATATCACCAAAATTGTTAATCCGAATAAACCTAAAAATATTATATAAATGTTGAGTTTTTTCAGATCAGCAAACATCTCATCGTGTGGTATTATCAGACCAAGTGACCATTTATTTGCAGGAAACTGTATATAATAAACAGAAATTTTGCCCTTATTTTTTTCTGTAAATGTGGTTATTCCTTTTTCTCCCTTTATCATTTTTCTGCCAATCTCTCTTATTTCAGGTTGGTTAGTTTCCTTAGATAGAGTAAAGATTGATTCATTCATTATTAATGACTTATCTGGGTTGGTTACATATGTTCCGCTTCTTGTAATTAAAAAGGCATAACCGGTTTCGAAGATTTTTACAGAGTTTACAATATCTGTAAACCAATCAAGGGACATATCAACTGTTATAATGCCTCCAAAAACTTTTTTCCCGTTTTGATTCAGGTAAAATGGCACTGAATATGTTGAAATTAAAGCATTTGCTCCACCTGTATCATAATATGGCTCACACCAGTAAGGTTGGTTAAGAAACCTGGGTATCTGATACCAGTCCATTATGAAGTAATTATAGTTATCAGATCCAAGCTGCATGCTTTTTACTTCATCACCTTCTCTGTATGCGTATGGAGAAAAGTATTTTAAATTTTTATCGTACAAATAAGGCTCAAATGCTATTGCACTTGCATAAATCGAAGGATTGTTTTTTACAATAGATTTAAGAAAGCTGTAAAGTGAATCTTTTTCAAGATTGCCACTTTGAATCATCCA
>CAZFUO010000346.1:0-2372 GCA_964522065.1 uncultured Bacteroidales bacterium
GTAAGCGGTAAACATAATGATCTTGAAGAAGTAGGTCATGATACTTACCATCATACTATGTTTGAAATGTTGGGTAACTGGTCTTTTGGCGATTATTTCAAAGAAGATGCTATTACCTGGGCATGGGAATATCTGGTAGATGTATTAAAAATTGATCCAAACCGGTTATATGCAACGGTTTTCGAAGGTTATGCTCCTGAAGGACTGGAAAGAGATAACGAAGCCGCTGAAATCTGGAGTCGTTTTTTGCCAGCCGACAGAATTATTAACGGAAATAAAAAAGATAATTTCTGGGAAATGGGCGATACAGGACCATGTGGACCCTGCTCAGAAATACATATAGACATCAGGCCTGATGCAGAAAGAAAACTTGTTGACGGTTTAACACTGGTAAATGAAAGCCATCCTCAGGTTATAGAAATCTGGAACAATGTTTTCATGCAGTTCAACAGAAAAGCCGACGGCTCACTCGAACTACTTCCTGCAAAACACGTTGATACAGGTATGGGATTTGAAAGACTTTGCATGGCTATACAAGGCAAGCTTTCAAATTATGATACAGATGTCTTTCAGCCTATTATTCAGGAAATCGCAAATATCTGCGGAATTGCTTACGGCAATGACAACAAAACAGATATCGCAATGAGAGTAATTGCCGATCATATAAGAACTATTGCATTCTCAATAACTGACGGACAATTGCCTTCAAATGCAAAAGCTGGTTATGTAATAAGAAGAATACTTAGAAGAGCAGTTAGATATGGTTATACATTCCTGGGCAGAAGGCAACCATTTATGTACTTATTAATACCGGCTCTGATTCGCTCTATGGGCTCAGCATATCCTGAACTATCAGCTCAGAAAACGCTTATTGAAAAAGTAATTAAAGAAGAAGAAGATTCATTTTTACGCACTCTGGAAACCGGTATCAGATTATTAGACAAACTAATAGCCGAAACCAAAGCTGCAAATTCAACTACACTTGAAGGTAAAAATGTTTTCACTCTCTATGACACTTTCGGTTTCCCCGTTGATTTAACTGAATTAATTTTGAGAGAAAACGGACTTAATGCAGATATTGACGGTTTCACTAAAGAGATGGAGCTTCAAAAACAAAGAGCAAGAAATGCTGCAGCTGTCGAAACCGGTGACTGGGTAATAATTAAAGATAAAGAATCGGAATTTGTAGGATATGATTTTCTTGAATACGAAACCGAAATACTTAAATATCGCCTGATGTCTCAAAAGGGCAAAAAATATTATCAGTTAGTACTTGACAAAACACCATTTTATGCAGAAATGGGTGGTCAGGTTGGTGATTCAGGCTACCTTGAGGCTGATGGTAAAAAGATAATTATAGAAAACGTAAAAAAGGAAAATAACCTTAGCGTACATATCACCTCAGAACTTCCTGAAGATTTAACTCAGGTATTTAAAGCTGTTGTCAATGCTGAAAAGAGAAATGCAACATCTTCAAATCATACTGCTACTCACCTGCTTCACGAAGCTTTAAGAACTGTTTTGGGGCAGCATGTAGAACAAAAAGGATCATTGGTAAATCCTGAAAATTTAAGATTTGACTTTGCTCATTTCCAAAAAGTTACCAACGAAGAACTTCGTGAAGTCGAAAAATTGGTAAACCAGTCTATCAGACGAAATATTTTACTCGATGAACACAGACACACCCCTATCGCCGAAGCAAAAGCAATGGGTGCTATGGCATTGTTTGGAGAAAAATACGGTGAAGAAGTCAGAGTAATACGATTTGGAAGCTCAGCAGAACTATGTGGTGGAACACATGTTAACGCTACTGGAGTAATTGGTAGTTTCAGAATTGTATCTGAAAGCTCTATAGCTGCGGGCATAAGAAGAATTGAAGCCATTACAGGTAGCAGTGCTGACGAATTATTCTTCAATTTACAGGACGAGATAAGATCAATAAAGTCTTTACTTAACAACGCACCAAATCTTATTTCTTCAATTGAAAAGCTTGTAGCAGACAATCAGGAAATTAATAAAAAGCTTGAGTCATTTGCAGCTGAAAAAGCTATTGCATTAAAGCAACAACTCGTTAAGGATGCTCAGGAAATCAATGGTATTAAGTTGATTTGTTTTGAAGGAACCGCGACTGCAGACACAATTAAAAATATAGCTTTCCAGCTAAGAGCTGAAAACCCGAATGCTATGGCATTTGTTGCCGGCAGCATAGATGCAGACAAGCCATTAATAACAATTGCATTGAGTGATGACTTAGTTGCAAAAGGTTTAAATGCAGGAAGTCTTGTCAGAGAGGCAGCTAAACAAATACAAGGTGGCGGTGGAGGTCAGGCACATTTTGCAACAGCAGGTGGTAAAAATGTTTCAGGCCTTTC
>CAZFUO010000347.1:0-2364 GCA_964522065.1 uncultured Bacteroidales bacterium
GTGAAAGTATAACCGAAGGAACTATCATAAGTTGGTCGGTAAAAGAAGGTGACAATATCAATGAGGATGACATCCTTTTTGAGGTAACCACCGCAAAAGTCAACGCCGAGGTTCCATCTCCTGTAGACGGGAAATTATTGAAAATCATGTACAAAGAGGGCGAAACCGTTCCTGTTGGAGAAATTGTAGCAGAAGTTCAGCTTGAAGAAGAATCAGACGAAACCACTCAAATCGATTCAACCACTTCCGCACCAATCGATAGTTCCGCATCAAACAACAACCCCGCGGCAAACAACAACCCTGCGGCAAACAACAACCCCGCGGCAAATAACAACCCCGCGGCAAATAACAACTTCGCCGCAAACGTCAACAACTCAGTCGAAACAAGTGTTATCGCCAGCAATTTTGCCACAAACAGCAATTTTGCCGAAACCGCAAATAATCAGCCAATTAATTCATCGTCAGCTTCAACCGAAAAAGCCGAAACTCGCTGGTACTCTCCTATTGTATTACAATTAGCTCAGCAGGAAGGAATTACAATTGACGAATTAGAAACGGTTCAAGGAAGTGGATTCTTAAACAGATTAAGCAAAAAAGACATTGTAAATTATATAGAAAACAAAAAGAAGGGTAAAGTCAATTATCAAGATAATGCGTCAACGCAAAATGATTCCAAAAAACTAATTCCTGTTAATCAACCGATTAACCTCAACAACACCGAACAATTCGCAAGCACCCCGTCGAGCAGCAACAGCCAGGCCGGCAGCCAGCAATCAAGCAGCTTCACCCAGACTAGCAACCAGCCCGGCAGCCAGCAAGCCACCCCTGCAAGCGGCGGTTTCGGCGGAAATGAAGTTAGGGAAATGGATGCAGTGAGACGAATTATTGCTGACAGAATGGTTCAATCGAAGAAAATTTCTGCGCATGTAACGACTGTTGTCGAGGCGGATGTGACCAGGCTGGTGATGTGGCGTAATAAAAACAAAGAAACGTTTAAGCAACAGGAAGGTATTTCGCTGACCTATCTGCCTGCTATTGTGCAAGCTACGACGATGGCGCTGAAGGAATTCCCAACAATAAATGCATCAATTGAAGGTTACAATGTAATTTTAAAGAAAAATATCAATATTGGAATTGCGGTTTCGCTGGATAACGGGAATTTAATTGTGCCAGTAGTGCATAACGCTGACAAGTTGAGTATCAGCGGGTTGGCGCAAGCAATTGACCAACAAGCAAAAAAAGCAAGAAGCAGCAAGTTGAAACCATCTGATATTGAGGGCGGTACATTCACAATTACAAACTTTGGTACGTTCAAAAATATTATTGGAACGCCAATTATCAATCAACCTGAGGTTGCGATATTGGGCGTTGGTTATATTGAAAAGAAACCGGCCGTTGTCGAAACCCCTGAGGGTGACGTGATTGCGATTCGACACAAAATGTATCTTTCATTAAGCTACGACCACAGATTGATAGATGGATCTTTGGGTGGGGCATTTGTGAGAAGAATAGCAGATATTTTAGAAAACTGGGGCTAAATGTTAAAAAGGGATGACATCCTTTTTAACACTTTTTTTAACATTTAACCGCCTTCTTTTTAACGTTTAAAAACTCAAAAAAATGAACAAAAAATATAGTATTCTCACTACCGAAAAATCCATTCTTGAGAAGTGGTATCACTTAATGACTTTAGGCAGATATATTGACGACAAGGCTCCAGTATATCTTTTACAATCTCTGGGTTGGTCTTTCCACGCACCATACGCTGGTCATGATGGAATACAACTAGCTATAGGTCAAACATTTGTAAAGGGGAAAGACTTCTTTTTCCCCTATTACAGAGACATGTTGGCAGCACTTTCTGCAGGTATGACAGCAGAAGAAATTATACTCAACGGATTATCAAAAGCAACCGACCTCACCAGTGGTGGAAGGCATATGTCAAACCATTTTTCTAAGACAGAATGGCATATAGAAAACATTTCATCAGCAACCGGTACTCACGACTTACATGCTGTCGGAGTAGCACGAGCAATGGTTTATTACGGTCACGAAGGAGTTGTTTACACATCACACGGCGAAGCAAGCACCTCAGAAGGATATGTATATGAGGCCATTAACGGAGCCGACAACGAGAAGTTACCGGTAATTTTTATTCTACAGGATAACGGCTATGGCATCTCGGTTCCTAAAAAAGATCAAACAGCAAACCGAAAAGTAGCTGACAATTTTTCAGGATTTAAAAACCTGAAAATAATTCACTGTAACGGAAAAGACGTATTCGATTCAATGAATGCTATGGCCGAAGCCAGGGAATACGCCCTAACCACAAGGTGTCCAGTTATAGTTCAGGCAAATTGTGTC
>CAZFUO010000348.1:0-2361 GCA_964522065.1 uncultured Bacteroidales bacterium
CTCCGCTTGTACCCTCTACACTAATTACATCATCAATACGGTATTGATTTTCAAATATCAAAAAGAAACCGGTAATGATATCTTTTACCAGATATTGTCCTCCGAAACCAACAGCAACACCAACAATACCAGCACTGGCAAGAATAGGCGCAATTTTAACACCAAATTCCTGTAATACCATCATAGATGATATCGTTACAATAATAATATTAATTGTCCACGAAAAGATTCTGACAATAGTATTCATTCTCTTTTTTTCAGACTCTGAATTTGCAAACTTCTCGGATGCTACTGCAGCTTTTGCAATTCTCTGTATGAATCTTTTGGAAATCAATTTCAAAAGATATGCAATAATGATGATGAAAATTATCTTAAATCCATGATCAAGGCCCCAGACTCCAAGATTTTTAACCCATTCTATAAATTTATTGCTTAAATCGATACTACTTTCTGTCATAATAATTTGTCAATTACTGATTATAAAACAAAAATAATTAAATCTTAAGACTCAACAGAGTTTTCCAGCATGAAATGAAGTCTGTTCAAAATATTAGCATCGCTCATCCCGCTGTCAAAATCTAAAAACAGAAGATTTAAATCTGGATATAGTTCGCGTGTGCGTTTTTCTATTCCTTTGGATATTATCTGATTAGCTATGCATCCAAATGGTTGAAGACTTATGACTCTGTTTATGCCACTTTCAGAGAAATGAGCAAAGTCACCAGGAATACTCCATCCTTCGCCAAACTGAGCATTAAGATTTATAATTTTTTTAGCAAGTTTGCCTATTTCTTCAGGTCTGTTGAACTTTCTGAAATAGGGGAAGATGTTACATCTCTTTTGCATTTTACCTACTATACTGTATACATAACTTTCTATAAAATTGAAAGCAAATCCCGGAAGTGAAGCTTTAGATACATTACCTTCCTGTCTTGCTACTCTGCTTACAAAAGTTGAAGTGAAAAAATCAGTCAAAGGAGGCAAGACAACTTCAACACCTTTGCTGACAAGCCATTTGACAACTTCTTTATGTCCAAAATCATTATATTTCACGAATATTTCACCAACAACTCCGATTTGCGGAACCTCTTTATGCTCAATTATTGAAGTAAATCTTTCTGCTGCAATCTCAATAAGTTCTAATAGTCTTTGAGTGTCGTTATCATCTGCAGCCTTAGCTCCCAGGTTAAGAAATTCTTCTTTAATTTGCTCAGCCTGACCTTTAACTTTTTCACGTGGAGCCGATGAATAATACATTTTTGACAAGCAGTCGGCATAAGCCATTGAGTAGAAAATTACCTTATAAAGCTTTTTCCATTCGAAGGTAAAACCCGGTTGTTCGTTAGATCCACCTCCCAGTGCAAGAGTAATAACAGGAATTCTTTCAAGTCCGGCAGAAATCAGAGCTTTTTTTACAAGAGAAGAATAACTTGTGGCTCTGCATTGTCCACCGGTTTGGGTAATTCCTAAAAATACTTTATCAAGATCATATTTGCCACTATCAAGCGCTTTCATAAAGTCACCAACAATCAAAGTTGCCGGATAGCAAATTTCATTGTTTGAATACTTTAATCCGTATTCTGCTGATTTATAATCACTTGGCGGAAGATTTTCGACCTTATAACCTGCAAGCTTAAAAACAGGTGGTAGGAAAGGAGAGTAAAAGTCAGCAAACCATGGTATTAGCAAAGTTTTGTCTCTGTCCTCATGTGTAAATGGTTTGGTATGTACAGCCGATTTCTGTTCAAAAACAGATTTAACATCATCCCTGTACTTTAAACTCTCTAACAGAGATCTTATCCTCAACCTGTTTGATCCTACATTGTTAATATCATCAATTTTAAGATAAGTAGCATTTTTACCTTTTCTCTTCAGAATATCCGAAACCTCATCAAGAATAAATGCGTCAGGCCCACATCCAAAAGATGTAAGTTCAACAAAATGTATGTTTTCGGGTGCATCTGCAACTATTGTTGCAGCTTTAATTATTCTGTTTGTATATGCCCACTGAGTAATACTCTGTACTTTGCCTGAATCTGCCTCAGCTTTTCTTACGAGATCTTCAGTAATAACATCTACCCCGAAGTCTGCAATAATTTGCGCAAGCTTATGTTGAATAAGCGGGTCTGAATGATAAGGCCTTCCTGCAAGCAGAACTACCTGTTTTCCCGATTTCAGGGCTCTTTCATAAATTTTATTGCACTTTTCCGATAATGTCTCTTCGTATTTTTTCTGAGCATCCAATGCTCTGAAAAATGCTTTTTCAATAATTGATTTACTGACCGGAATTTTTAATTTCAGAGATTTGATGTATTCCAGACAGGCTTTTTTCATCAATTTCAAATCTTTGAAAGTAAAAGT
>CAZFUO010000349.1:0-2344 GCA_964522065.1 uncultured Bacteroidales bacterium
AGTTGTAATAAATTGCAAAAAACAGAAAAACAATTAAAATAGTAATTATCAGCATAAACATTACAAGATTTTTTTGCCTGTCTATTGTTTTAACCTGAGTATTTAATGTCAGATCTTGTTGTTTTAATTCACTTTTTTGTTTTAGTATTTGATCCTCCTGTTTTTTAAGAATTATAAGACCATCAGAAATTTTCTTTTGCTGATCTTTTATAAGATTAGATTGTGACTTATAAGTGTTTTCTTGTTTTGTTATTTCATTTCCAAGCAAGTCAATCTCATTTTCTCTGGCATCAAGCAGTATTTTTTGATCAGCTAAAGTCTTTTTTTGTAAAATAATGCTTTCGTATAATGGCTTTATACTATCTCTGAGTGCTTTGGCTTCGATGCTACCGGCTTTAATCTCTTTTTCGAGCTGATTAAGAGTCTGGGTTTGTATAGTTAAGGTCGATTCTAAAGCTTCACTGTGTTTTTGAAGATTTCTCAGACTTTGCTGTCCTTCACGATAAATTGTAGCAACGTCAATTTCAGTACCACCCAATAAAATGAGGTCATGCATTATCTTAAGTTTCTGATTTAAAATATTGGCCTTATTTATTTCAAAAAGAAGATTTCCATTTGAATTTGTGTAAAAATTGATCATTATCAATCTTTTATCTGTGAAGTTGTCAGTTATCAAAAGAGTGTTTTTACCTTCTGTCAAGTCAAAAATATTTCTTAGTTCAGATTCGTATTCCTTCATTAAGAATACTATATGTGAGTTTTCTGTTTCTGATAAACTACCGGTGTTAATGATTTTAATACTTTTACCTCTTATTTTTCTATTTGCAGCAGCTTTATTTAATTCACTAATTAAGGCCTTGTCATTACCTAAAACATGAATTTTGAATTCTTTGAAATTATTTTCATTATTCCATTCAATGTTTCTGATAAAGTTAAGCAGATATGCAGCCTGTGCTGTTTGTTTACCTATTTCCTGTGCATGGCTAATTATTGCTGATGTAAGGATTATTGAAATTAACAAAGTTATTCTAAGGTATTTCATGGCTATATTAATTAAAGGTATAACCTATACTCATTAGTAAAGTCCTTTGCGGCTGTCTGTATCTTTCGGGGTCTCTGTTTGATGAATGGTAATATTCTGAGTCCAGTATATTCCATGCAGAAAGCTGAAAGTCAAATCCCATAATATCGACCAGTGAAATTGCTCCGTTTAAAACGAAGTATGGGTCGAGATACATGCTGTTTGTTGCTGAAATTTTGTAGACATTAAGTCTTTTACCCAGATATTCACCCCTTAGATTTATTATAAGATTTCTTTCAGGTGAATATGTCAGATTAATATTTGCTGAATTTTTTGCAATTTCAGGAATTGGAGCTTTATTTCCGTCAACACTATTATTATAGGTGTATGAAAATGATGATTTAAAATCGCCTTTTGAATATTTGGTATAAAACTCAAAACCGGTCACATTGACTTCTCCAGTGTTTACCCATCTGTATCCTGACTGTATTACTTCTCTTTTTATTGCATTTGTGAGTGAATTATAGTAGGCAGTCAGATTAAACCTGAAATTACTGTGTATATCAAAACCAGCACTCCCTTCAAATGATTTAATTATTTCAGGTAACAACCCCGGATTTCCAATGCCATCAGTATAATCCCATGCTTTAGGGGCTCTGAACCCTTCAGAATAGGAAAGTCTGAATAATGTTTTTTCCGGTTTGTAAACCAAGCCTAATCTTGGAGTTATTCTGTTGTTATAAATGCTGCTTTTATCAAATCTTATGCCACCCGATAGAAATAGTTTTTCAGACAAATTAATTCTGGGTTCAAGAAATATACTTGCAAGATAATTGTCAGACATTTCAGGTCTTTGTGGTTTTGGTGGTTTTAAATATCGGGAGCCGCTGTATGTTACTGTGCTTTTTTTAGCAAGACTTTCATACTCAATAGTTAAACCGCCGGTAATCGAAAAGAAATCACCACTCTTATAATTCAGAATATTTTCTATACCTGTAAGATTATTAGGTCTGTAATATCCCATTTGAGAAGTGTCGTAAACAGCATAAATTGTATTACTCATAACAGTTGTATTTCTGTTGTAAAGAGTAAAATTGTAGTCAAAAGATTCAGAAATAACTTTATTGTATTTCACATATTGATTGGCAAAAAGAATATTCCATGATGAACCATAATCTAGAAAGCCTGTCCCCACCGATCTGAAAAGAGTCGTGTTTGAAGCTTGTTTGTAAATAGTGTTAGACCCGAAAGTGAAATTTTTATATTTTAGTTTTAGGTCAAAAGAATAATCGTTCTCGAAATTTTCCATCAGGTCTGTCCAGT
>CAZFUO010000350.1:0-2341 GCA_964522065.1 uncultured Bacteroidales bacterium
AGTTGAATTCAGTTGGAAAGTTAGTGAGTTAGAAAGTTCATAAAGTTAGAAAGTTTATAAAGTTCGTAAAGTTTATAAAGTTAGAAAGTTCATAAAGTTGGATAGTTCATTTACTTTCACTGCACCCTTCGATATTTCATTTTTATTACATCAGTGCCGGTGGGCGACGGGCTTTTGAAGAAAAGCGGCTTTGTCATTCCGAACGCAAAAAAACGTAACAGAGTGAAGTTTTTTGAGTGAGGAATCTGATTACGTTTTTTTGCGTTACAAACGCTGAGCCACTAACCCCAAGTTAGGAAACGAGGGGTAGTGTGCCTGTACGGATTAAAACTTCATTGCTCCTAACAAAACAAGGGGCTGCAGCCCCTTGTTTGAAACAACACACAGAAAAATTGTTTACATTATTGATTATCTGCCATTGGATGACAGAAATTCTTTCTTACTCTCTTACATTATAACTTTGAGTCCACTCCGAAAAGTCATATTTTTGTCTTTTACCCCTAAATCCCCTGAAGGGGACTTTCGCAGAGTGCTGATTTTCAAATTTTTCACCTTATAGCTTAAGGGTAGAAAAAGTCAGAAAATCAAAACAAGTGGTTTTCGGAGTGGACTCAACTTTATAACTTTACAACTTTACAAACTTTATAAACTTTACGAACTTTACAAACTTTACAAACTCCACAAACTACTCTACCCCCTCCACCATTCCTGCATTTATTTCCACGGTGGCATATCCCAGCTGTTCGATGCGCACTGCTATGCGTGATTTTCCTTCGAAAGTAATCAGTTCGCCTTCCAGGCCCTGCAGCGAGCCCTTTATCACGCGTACCCGCTGACCCGGAGCCGGCAGGTGGTTCTCCATGTTGACAGCCTCATCCGAAAAATCGAGCATGCGGCGGAAGTTATCCATCTGACTGTCGGGTATCCGCGTAGGAGCATATTCGCCCCGCAGCGAAAAATAGCGCAACACGGCGGGCAGCTCAATCACCTGTCGCTGCTCAGCAACATTCACCCTCACAAAAATCATCATCGGAATAAGCACACGCTCCACCTTCTTGCGGCGGTCGCTCCAGTGGCGGATTACTTCCTGCACAGGCAGAAAATTCTCAATCTCCATATCCGTAAGCCGGTCACGGACTTTACGCTCGTGGTGCATCTTCACATACGCTGCCAGCCAGCGTCTGCCGGATTCAGCAGGAACCGATTTCTCCCGGTTAGGAGACCCTTCTGTTCTGTCAGACTTCAGAGAGGATTTTTTGAAAGATTTCTCAGTGATATTCATTCAGTAAAAAGAAGTGACGGTTTGCCACACATGTCTGTCCTGAAAAATTGGCTATCAGGAGTTAACAAATAAATTTTCACAAAGATAAACATTTATATTTCATTAAAAAAAAGTCCGGGATTCCCCTAAGTTGAATTCAGTAGGAAAGTTTGTAAAGTTTTTAAAGTTAGAAAGTTTATAAAGTTGGAAAGTTTATAATCGGAAGATTGGCGATGCTCCATGTAGAATGACACATGGTGGATTTGTTGCCATCCCGGCTTTTGGCAAATTCATAGCCTTGCTGCGTGGAGGAGGCACTGCCGGAAGCTACCTGAAGTTTTACAACATCGTTCTGAACGTATGGGTATTAAGGTGCGGTTTGAGCATGTGAGGTTTGAGTGGCACAACCAAGGAAAAACAGCATCAGAATTTCTGTCGCAAATCGTAAACGCCGGGTAATAAAAGAAGTCGGTTTCATAGGTTATTTTATGAATATTTAATTCCTAAAAAAACAGATTAATCGTATTTAAATGATTTTCTGCTTATAGATTAGCTGAATTACTGTTCAACTTTCGCAAGTAGTTACAAAATACTCTAATCCATTGATTTGTTGCTAAATACTTGTGTTACTTAGTGAATTTTATGTCTGGTTTGTGCTTTTTGTGTACTGGTTGAATATGTTGTTACACAAAGTCACTCAAAAATTTACAAAAAGTTCCACAGAGAAAAATCATAAAAAAGTAAATTGTTAAATGAGACTGTTTATGGGCTGTATGAGATAAAAAGGAGATGTTCCATCTTATGATTAATCATCTATTAATTTCAAATGCGAGAGTTGAATTACAGGTCTTAAAAGATAAAATCAGTCGCTGTAAAAGTGGTTAACAGCAATGTAAAACAAGACTAACAACTTTTTTAAACAAAACTTTCAAAACAACTTCGTATATTTTTCAATACAATTCATTTTTATATTTATGAGTCCACTCCGAAAACCACTTGTTTTGATTTTCTGACTTTTTCTACCCTTTAGCTATAAGGTGAAAAATCTGAAAATCAGCACTCTGCGAAAGTCCCCTTCAG
>CAZFUO010000351.1:0-2333 GCA_964522065.1 uncultured Bacteroidales bacterium
CGAGAGCTTTCGGTTTTGAAGAGATAAGTGAAAGACTGGCTCTGAGAGTACATGAAACTGTGCTTGAGGTAAATCTGGATGCTTTGGTGAGCAATGTCAATTATTTCAGGTCTAAGCTTAAAGCCGGAACAAAATTGATAGCAATGGTTAAGGCTGCAGGGTATGGTAGCGGGTCACT
This sequence comes from uncultured Bacteroidales bacterium, assembly GCA_964522065.1. Classification (GTDB taxonomy): domain Bacteria; phylum Bacteroidota; class Bacteroidia; order Bacteroidales; family UBA1402; genus UBA8389. The sequence continues at coordinate 179 of CAZFUO010000351.1, forward strand.
GGAGGTTGCAAAGACTTTGCAGACAAATTCCTGTGATATGCTTGCTGTGGCTGTGGCAGATGAAGGTGTTGAGTTGAGGCATGGAGGTATAACAATGCCTGTGCTGGTAATGAATCCTGAATTTGGTAGTTTTGCTACAATTTTTGAACATAAGCTTGAGCCTGAAATCTATAGTTTTAAATTGCTTGAAGCATTTATAAGAGAGGCTGAAAGAGAAGGGGCAGATAATTACCCTATACATTTAAAGCTTGATACCGGTATGCACAGGCTTGGTTTTGAAGAGAAAGATCTGGACAAGTTGATAGGCATTCTTAAAAATCAGGAGGCTTTGAAAGTTCGTTCTGTTTTTTCTCATCTGGCCGGTAGTGATGATGCAAATCTGGATTATTATACCAGGTCTCAGATAGGAAAGTTTGAAGAAATGTCGGGAAAAATCAGAAACTCTTTTTCTCATCATATACTCAGGCATATTTTAAACTCGGCAGGCATTGAGCGGTTTCCCAATTATCAATATGATATGGTCAGGCTTGGTATTGGTATGTATGGTGTTTCTGCTGTTGATGCAGGTGTAATAAAAAATGTTTGTACTCTAAAGACCACTATTTTGCAGATTAGAGAACTTGAAGAGGGACAAAGTGTTGGTTATAGCAGAAAGGGAATGTTGACCAGAGATTCCAGGATAGCGACAATTCCTATTGGTTATGCTGATGGCATGGACAGGCATCTTGGCAATGGTAAAGGTGAGGTTTTGATAAGGGGTTTAAGGGCAAAAACTATTGGTAATATTTGTATGGATGCCTGTATGATAGACATTACCGGTATTAATGCTGAAGAAGGGGATGAAGTTATTATATTTGGTGATGGTTTACCGCTTAATGAGGTTGCTGAAAAGCTTGGCACTATACCTTATGAGATATTGACTTCGGTCTCAAACAGAGTTAAAAGAATTTATTTTAAAGAGTAATAATATGAATTTTAAGAGCAGGTTTTTGTTGCCGGTTTTATTTGCCGGGGTAGTTATTCCGGCATTTTTTGCTTCTTGCGATCCGGATGATGTTGAAGGTGAAGTTGATAAAGAAAAACTTAGAAAAGACTCTATTACAGCCGTTACTAAGTATGTCAACAAGTGGATACTTGAAAATATGGAGACATATTATTACTGGAGTACAAATATTCCTTCCACGCATAATGATACTTTGTCACCTGATGATTTTTTTGAGTCTTTGCTGTACAAGTTTAATGCAACATCTGCACCTGACGGTGACAGATTCTCCTGGATACAGGAGGATTATACAGAGTTGCAAGATCAGTTGAGCGGTGTTACGAGCAATGAGATAGGTTTTGATTACAGATTATTCAGGGTTTCGAGTGAAAATAACGATGTATGGGGTCAGGTAACTTATGTAAAAAAGAAGACTCCTGCAGCTCAGCTTGGTATTAAACGCGGAATGTGGTTTAATAAAATTGAAAATACTCAGATAACTGTATCAAACTACAGAACATTGACCAGCTTCACAAAGGCACAGGTAAATGTAAACTTTTTAGAAGAAAAATATAGTACAGACGGTACTTTTACAGGATTTGCTGAGATGGCAGCTGTAAGTATTCCTACTGTATCAAATTATGCTGAAGACCCTGTTTATATGGATTCAATATATAATATTGCTCAGTCTAAAATCGGCTATATTGTATATAATTTCTTTGCTCCTGATGATGGTAATGACAAATATACATATGACAAAAAGCTAAACAGTATTTTCGCTAAATTTAAAGCTGCCGGTATTAACGATCTGGTGCTCGACCTGCGTTACAACAGTGGAGGTTATTCTTCATCTGCTCAAAATTTGGGAAGTATGATAATTCCTTCTTCAAATTTATATAAGATATTTACTTATTACAGATATAATTCTGTACTGCAAAACTATTATTCAAAGCAATACGGTGACGACTATTTCAATACCTACTTTGTTGATAAAATAATGAATGGCAGCACTGTTATTGAAAAAATAAATAACGTTGGTCTGAGCAGACTATATGTTTTAACTGGTCAATACACAGCATCTGCAAGCGAACAGTTGATTAACGGACTTAAGCCTTACATAAATGTTATTCTTATTGGTGATGTAACTTATGGTAAAAACGTTGCTTCAATTAC
>CAZFUO010000352.1:0-2317 GCA_964522065.1 uncultured Bacteroidales bacterium
ATGTTCCCGTTTCATACATGGTCTCCCGATGGTCACGCATCTGCTCCGACTGCGGTTTCGATGTTACATGCAGGTGTATTGATGAAGTTGGGAGGCTACGGCTGTTTCAGACTTGCTGTGGCTTTAATGCCTGAAGCAGCTCACGAGCAGGCCTGGATATTCCTTACACTTACCGGTATCAGTGTCGTTTATGGTGCATTTGGTGCGATAAGACAAACAGACCTTAAGTATATCAATGCTTATTCTTCAGTTAGTCACTGCGGTCTTGTATTGTTTGCAATTTTAATGCTTAACGAAACCGCTACTACAGGGGCAGTAATGCAAATGTTGTCTCACGGTTTGATGACAGCACTATTCTTTGCACTGATTGGTATGATTTATGGTAGAACTCATACTCGTGATATCAGAGAAATGGGTGGTCTGATGAAAATTATGCCTTTCCTTTCTGTAAGTTATGTTATTGCCGGTTTGGCTTCACTTGGTTTACCGGGTTTGAGCGGTTTCGTTTCTGAAATGACTATTTTCTTCGGAGCATTCCAGCATAATGATGCATTCCACAGAGTATTTACAATTGTTGCGGTTTCGTCAATTGTAATTACAGCTGTTTATATTTTGAGGGTTGTAGGAAAAATACTTTACGGTGGTGTTCAGGACGATCATCATAATAGTCTGACAGATGCAGTATGGCACGAAAAAGTTGCTGTTGTTGTTCTGATAGTATTTATAGCTAGTATAGGTTTGTATCCAAGTTTTGTATCAGACTTAATCAGAAGTAGTCTGAGCGGATTGGCTATTTGGTAATAAAAATTAAAACACATTCGATAAAATGGATTTAAGTAATTACTTATTGATGCAACATGAGCTGTCACTTTTAGCGGTGTTTCTCATCCTGATCATTTACGATCTGTTTGCAAATGAAAAGTCTAGAAAGTTTTTTCAGCCTGTTGCCATACTGCTGTTTCTGGCTAACACTGTTTATGGATTTTTCCCTCACGATATGGGAACATCTTTCAGCGGTATGTACGAATCAAATGCGATGGAGATAGCTATAAAAAATATACTCAATATTGGAGTCTTGCTGCTTTTTCTTCAAAGCAACGGTTGGTTGTCAAAACCTGAAGCAAGCTTTAAAAGAGGCGAGTTTTATATGTTGACTCTCCTGACCCTGTTTGGTATGTACCTTATGATTTCCTCACGTCACTTCCTATTGTTTTATATTGGTCTCGAAACCGCTTCTTTGCCAATGGCAACACTTGTGGCTTTCGACAAATACAAGAACAACTCAGCTGAAGCTGGCGCTAAGTATATATTCACAGCTGCATTCTCATCGGCAATCCTTTTGTTTGGTATTTCTTTCCTTTACGGATCTCTGGGCACCTTATATTTTGATGATCTGACATTATTTATGTTTAATTCACCACTAAATATAATGGCAATGATCTTTATTATTGTAGGCCTGTTCTTTAAATTATCTCTTGTCCCATTCCATTTTTGGACAGCAGATGTTTACGAAGGAGCTCCTACATCGGTGACAGCATACCTTTCAACAATTTCTAAAGGTGCAGCCGTTTTTGCCCTGATGATAATACTTTACAAAACATTTACCATGCTAAATGTCGAATGGCATACTATCATGTGGTGGATAATTGTTGTGAGTATCACTATTGGTAACCTTTTTGCAATCCGTCAGAAAAATCTGAAAAGATTTCTCGCCTTCTCATCAATATCTCAGGCAGGTTATATAGCCCTGAGTGTTATTGCCGGAACCGCGCAAGGAATGGCATCAACCATTTACTTTGTATTGGTTTACATATTCTCAAATATGGCTGCATTTGGAGTTATTTCTGCAATAGAAAATAAAACCGGAAAAGTTGGCATGGACGATTACAATGGATTGTACAAAACAAATCCTTTGTTGTCAGTCATCATGATGATTGCATTGTTCTCATTGGGTGGTATACCTCCTACAGCCGGTTTCTTCAGTAAATTTTTCGTATTTGCTGCCGCAGCTGAACAAGGTCAATACGTTCTGGTTCTGATTGCATTAATAAATACAATCATTTCACTTTACTATTATTTGCTTGTAGTAAAAGCCATGTTTATAAACAAGAATGACAACCCGCTTGAAAAAGTAACAAGTGACAACTATATGAAGTTATCACTTGTAATTTGTCTTGCCGGTATAATCGTTCTTGGATTTACCAGCAATATTTACGAATATCTTGCCGCAAACAGTTTTGGCGGTATCTAAATAAGCTAATTACAGAAAGGGTACGAGAGATTCAAGTTGATTGCCTCTCGACCCTTTCAGTAATAT
>CAZFUO010000353.1:0-2306 GCA_964522065.1 uncultured Bacteroidales bacterium
AGGATTAAAAGTATCGTAATTATATCCTCTCAAAGCATCTACCCAATCTTCAGCCATTGGAATTGTTGCAGTATGATTTACACCAAATGGGCTTTCTGTCATGGGAACGCCTTTATTTTCAAGCCTCAATCTTTCCTTTTCAACTCGTTCTTCACCAACTATACCGGGCAAAAAAGGCACTAATCTGTCAGGCAACATAGATCTTCTTGGTAAATCCAGGCCTCCGAATACTGCAATATCAACCACTGGTTTACCCAGTTGCAATAACGCCTGACACCTTGTAATATAATCTATCCATGCTCTTCCCGGTTTTATCCAGGTCTGATCTCTTTGAAAATACAGCCCCATACCACTTAATGTCATTCCCGGTTTACGATCAACAAAAGGATTATGTGTAAAAACATGAAGTGACAGTTTATTCATTCCAAGTGCAAAATTCCTGTCCAGCAGAGTTTTGTGAGTAGCAGGCGTTTCTACCCAATTTGTTCTGAGCTGAGTAAATCCTTCAACTTTTACAATATTTTTACCATAGATATGGGCACCTGTTATTGCATCTAACATATCATTTGGCTTGTCATGAGTTGGACTGTCATACCAAAACTCACCCATTGGTATATCTACTGTTTTGAAATGAAGCATACCGTCACTCATCATTGTTGGTGCAACACACTCAGCAGTGACTTTACAGCCTTTACTGTGGGCGAAGTTTGTGAAGGTTTTAAAAAAGACATCGTTTACAAGTTCTGCTATCGTTTCACGAACGTCGTAAAGTACCTGTTCTGTTTTCTCAGGTGAGTCAAGAGGAATACCTGCCAAAACCGGAAGGTATTTCATCAGAGAATACCCCCTTCTTTTTTCAAATTCAGTGGCAAAGTTATCAGACCAGTTTTGACTTCCACATTCCCAGCTGTCTATATGCATCACACTTAATACTTTAGACAAAAATTCATCTCCGGCAACCTGGCAAGCTTTACCAAACCAGCTGTCAAACTGCAACTTTACTGCTTCTGTACTAAATTTATCACATTCAAGACCGGCACCTGCACCACCTGTAGAATTTGTTATTCCGGTAGTAGTATGCCCTATTCTTAAAATTGTCCAATTGCCTTTTGGAGCTTTCCATTCCAACAAACCATCTGAATTAACTAATGAAGTAATATTAATAACTTCTTCTGCATCAATAACTGTTCCTTCAGGCAATTGCTTATCGGTAGTTGCGCCGGTAAGTCTCCACACGCTTCCGTTCTTACCTTCAATATTGTGTATTCGCGGTTTTGAAGATAAGTTTAAGCCGGTAAGATTTAAAACGGGTTTCCATTTAGCGTTGTCCATATCTTCAGCACCGGGGGCCGAACCTTCTTTTGTCCATTTAAATCTGAAATATTTAGCTTTTACCGGGGGGATAGCGTGAGTCACATCGTATCCGGTGTTTTGCCAACCGTGTCTTGGGGTTTCGATTTTTGTGTGATATCTATAATTTTTACCATCATCACTTACTTCAATCCTGAACCGGTGACATTGATAGCTTCTGCCATTAACTTCAGTCACAACAGATCGGCATAAAAATGGCTTATCATATTTGTAAACAATCCAGGCACTATCTTCACCTCTTATTGAACCTTTTTTATCATTAACCAAAAAACTCAAATCTTTTACTACTGTATCACTCGAAGTAATTTCTACAGGCATTGGTTCTGTTAATTCAGAATTCTTTACCATAGGAACCGCTAAAACTGCAATCTCTTTATAAAAATTCAAATTAGATTCAGGCTGTTTAAGGGTTATTTTTAGTTTTTTACCACCTTTAATATAAGTTTCAGTCCATACCAGTTTTTGCATTGATTTTTCAGGAGTAATCCACGGGCCGCCTGCAAGTGCAAATCCATCACAAATATGCATTGCAATCTCCAGGTTCAATTTTTTTGCTTCCTCAAGAGTAAATCTGACCATTTCCCACCATTCAGGAGTAAGCTGTTCAATAACAGGCTCAAATTTAGAAGGACTAACCTTACCTCTTATCGGCATAAGATATGTACCTCCAAGGCCTGCATCGCTCATAGCCTTTAAGTCAGCTTTAATACCTTCTTTTGATACGCAGCCATGCATCCAGTACCAGAAACACCAGGGTTTGTTATCTTTTTTAATATTAATAAAAGCCTCTGAAACTGAAGTCTGTGATTCTCCTGTATAAGTTGACAGGATAAAAATTGTAAAAAAGGCAATTGCAACCTTTATACTTCTCATTTTAATACTCATTTTTTATAGGGCTTAAAATTTAAATCAAGTCTATATGCTCTTTTTTCAGG
>CAZFUO010000354.1:0-2295 GCA_964522065.1 uncultured Bacteroidales bacterium
TAGCAGCTTTATTATTATTAACAGGAATTGCAGGATCTGTTCTACCTGTTCTTCCGGGCTTGCCTCTTAGTTGGTTGGGGTTGGTATTAATTAAGTTTACAGAAAACTTTTCAGATAATATCAGTTGGGAAAAGATAATCTGGGCCGGAGTGATTGTACTTATAGTCAGTCTGATTGAATCTTTCTTGCCTGTTATGGCTACAAAAAAGTTTGGTGGAGGACGACTTGTAACGATAGGGGCAAGTATTGGATTGGTTTTAGGCTTTATGATGGGATTTGTTGGGGTTTTTATAGGTCCTTTTATTGGGGCTTTTGTAGGTGGAATGCTTGAAGGCCAAAAGTTTAATCTATCTTTTAGGCAGGCACTTGCTACTTTTGCAGGTTTTTTTGCAGGAATTGTACTTAAATTAATCTGTGGGGGTGTACTGGCAATATTCTTTATTGCCGCCTTATTTTAATAACATTTTAATACAATTATTGTCGTTAATAACATTTTGTATAGTAAATTTGCGAAATAACTGATATTTTGAATTATGAAGAAGAAACTTAGAATTGCACTTGTTGCGCACGATAACAGAAAAGCTGACCTTGTAGAATGGGCTGTTTTTAATGCTGATTTTTTATCAGAACACCATTTGGTTTGTACAGGTACTACCGGAGGCCTTGTGGTCCAGGCGTTTAAAGAGAAGGGTGTTCATGCTGATGTAACCTGCATGAATTCAGGTCCGTTGGGTGGAGATGCTGAGATTGCAGCTTTGGTGGTAAGGAAGCAAATAGATTTAGCTATTTTCTTAATTGACGACCTTAATGCACAACCTCACGAAGCAGATATACAAATGCTTTTACGTCAGTGCAGAGTTCACAATGTGCCTATTGCCTGCAACAGATATAGTGCTGACCTTATGATAACAAGTACTCTTTGGGATAAAGAAAATTATACCCCGACAGAGCCTAAGTATGTTAAGTTTAAAAGGAAGAAATAAGTTTAGTCATATATTTCAAACCGGTCTGCATCTTTCCAGACCGGGAATTTCTCTCTGAATCGTTTTAGTTCATCAAGATTTATTTCGTAGGTTTCAACCTGCTCCATAAAAGGAGTCATATCCGAAATTGTGGTTCCGTAAGCATTAACCAGCATTGAGCTACCTGAATATGATATTTTCATACCATCCGTACCAATTCGGTTTACACCACAAACATAAGCCATATTTTCAATTGCCCTTGCCGTTAAAAGGCTGGTCCATACATGGTCTCTTGCCTGTGGCCAGTTTGCTGTCACTAAAAGTAAGTCGTAATTATTATCCACATTTCTATTCCATACAGGGAACCGCAAATCGTAGCAAATAGCCATTCTAATATTCCAGCCCATGTATTTTATGATTTTTATTTCGTCCCCTGGACTATAATGCTCTGGCTCTTCACCCATTCTGAAAAGATGTCGCTTGTTGTAATAATCAACCTTGCCATCAGGATGTACAAAAAAACCTCTGTTGTAAATACTTTCCAAATTTCCGGTTTTACTTCCCCTACCAATAAAACTGCCTGCAATTGCAAAACCGTAAGACCCTGACATTCTCACAAATGAAGTAATAGTATTTTCATTATCATACTCTGCCAGATATTCAGATTTCATGGAAAAACCGGTAGTACACATTTCGGGTAAGACAACCAAATCTGTTTTACCGGACAACCCCGAAAAAATACTTTCATAAAACAAAAGATTGGCTTCCTTATGTTCCCAGATTATATCATTCTGAACCAGAGTTATTCTCATTTTTTCAGATTTTAAAATTTTCAGGATTCTTAGCAGTTACGTCTTTAAATTTCTGCTTAATTGCCTCAATGTCATCGTGCTCGTTTCCAGTTGGTATAAACTCCTCAAACAGACACATCTCTTTTTTGCCATAATCAATTTTAACCAGAACTATGGGTACTTTGGCTTTTTGAGCAATTACATAAAATCCGCGTTTCCATTTTGGATTGGGTTTTCTGGTTCCTTCGGGAGTAATAGCAATATTAAAAATATCTCTTTTGTAAAATATATCAGCAATCTGATCAGTAAAACGATTTGCTTTACTCCTGTCAACAGGTATGCCTCCAAGTTTATTGAATAATATACTTAAAGGCCAGAACATCCAGCTTCTTTTAATTACAAAATTGGCATTTCTGCCCAAGGCCCAGTAACCAAGTTTTCCCATTATGAAATCCCAGTTGCTGGTATGAGGCGCAACTACAAGTACACACTTGTTGTAGTCAGGGGTTTTGGCATCATATGTCCAACCCAATAGCCTTAGA
>CAZFUO010000355.1:0-2283 GCA_964522065.1 uncultured Bacteroidales bacterium
CTGTCCAAAGTCTTGATCCCTTGATATCAATTCCAATAAAGTTTTTTTCAGGATATAACTCTGCCAATGCTACAGTATACTCACCTTTACCGCATCCTAATTCTAGTACGATAGGATTATTGTTCCCGAATACAGTTTCAGACCATTTTCCTTTCAGAGGATTGTCTATAAAGAAATCATCGTAGCGGGCATATTCAAAAACATGTTCCCAGCTACCCAGATCTTCAAATTTTTTTAGTTTATTCTTTCCCAAATTTTATTCAACAATTGTTGTCCAACCATAAGGATCTTCTGATTCACCATACTGAATAGCCCTTAATGTGCTGTAAAGCTTAAGGCATACTTTTCCAGGTTCATCATTTTCAGTAAAAACATAACTAATACCGGTATCGGCATCGTCTATACGACTAATAGGAGTTATAACAGCAGCGGTTCCGCAAGCACCTACCTCTTCAAAATCGGCCAGTTCAGTTACGGCAATATGTCGTCTCTCAACTTTCATACCCATATCCTGAGCCAACTGCATCAGACTTTTATTTGTAATTGAAGGTAATATCGAAGTTGAATCTGGAGTAGCATAAACATTTCCCTTTATCATAAAAAAGTTTGCTGCACCGCACTCGTCAATATATTTCTTTTCTTTTGCATCCAGATATAAAACTGAAGCATAGCCTTTTTCGTGAGCGATATGACCCGATTTTAAACTGGCAGCGTAATTTCCACCAACTTTAATATTTCCGGTTCCCAGTGGAGCCGCACGGTCAAATTCTCTCATAATAACCATTTTGGTAGGTTTAAAACCACCTTTAAAATACGGACCAACAGGTGTGACAAATATCACAAACAAATACTCCTCTGCTGGTTGTACTCCTACCTTAGGGCCTGTACCAATCAACAATGGTCGTATATATAATGAAGCGCCTGACTCATAAGGAGGCACAAATCTCTCATTCATTTTGACAGCTTTTAACACTGCTTCCTGAAATTTATTTACCGGGAAAGGTTGCATCATAATTGCTTCGGCGGTATCGCTCATTCTTTTCGCATTTTCATCCATACGAAATACTCTGATTTTTCCGTCAACACCTCTAAAAGCTTTTAATCCTTCAAATGCCTCCTGACCATAGTGAAGACAGGTTGCTGCCATGTGCATTGTGATGTTTTCCGAGGTTGAGATTTCCAGATCTCCCCAGCTGCCATTTCTGAAATAGCAGCGAATGTTGTAATCAGTTGGTATATAACCAAAAGACAACTCAGACCAATTCAAATTCTTCATTTTAATATTAAATTTTTGACAAGCCGTAGATAAGGCTAATAGCATACAAAAGTACGATTTTGTTTTCTAAATATCCCAAATAAGGCCGCTAATAAACATCACTTTGTGTTTTTGTATGATTTTTTCTCGTTTTTATTGTCTTTATGATATTTTATTTCAATTTTTCTTGTATATTTGTCACAATTTTACTTATTTTATTGACATTATGTGTGGATTTACAGGAGCATTTGAGCTCAAGCAAGACGCCAAAGAACTAAGACCTCAGGTTCTGAAGATGGCAAAGAAGATCAGGCACAGGGGGCCTGACTGGTCAGGAATTTATTGTAGCGATAAAGCTATCCTGGCACACGAGAGGTTGTCGATAGTTGACCCGATGTCGGGAAGTCAGCCATTGTATTCACCGGATAAATCCTGCATTCTGGCAGTGAACGGAGAAATATACAATCACGAAGAAATACGTGAAAAATATAAAGACAAATACGACTTCCAAACTAAGTCAGATTGCGAAGTAATACTTGCTCTGTATCTTGATAAGGGAGTTGACTTTCTTGAAGACCTTAACGGCATATTTGCATTCGCTCTCTACGATTCAAAAAAAGATGTTTATCTGATTGCAAGAGATCATATTGGCATTATCCCACTATACATGGGTTGGGATAAAAAAGGTCAGTTCTTTGTTGCTTCAGAATTAAAATCGCTCGAGCCATATTGCAGCAAGGTTGAAGTGTTTTTACCCGGTCACTTCCTTTACAGCAAAAATGGAGTGCTTGAACGCTGGTATAGCAGAGACTGGTCAAATTATGACGCTGTAAAAAACAATAAAACATCTGTTGAAGAACTTAGAGAAGCACTCGAAGCTGCCGTAAAAAGACAGTTAATGTCTGACGTTCCATACGGAGTGTTACTTTCAGGTGGTTTGGATTCTTCGATAATTTCAGCTGTTGCCAAACAGTTTGCTTCAAAGAGAGTCGAAAGTGGCAGTACACAAGACGCATGGTGGCCTCAAC
>CAZFUO010000356.1:0-2275 GCA_964522065.1 uncultured Bacteroidales bacterium
CACTGTAATCGATTCTCCAGACGAAGATAAAGAGCCATTGGTTTCATGTAATTACTTTGAAACAAATCTTATTACCGTTTCTGTAGAAAAGCCGGTTAGCTATGATTATTCTAACCTGGATAGCTTCAAAATCTATATATGCACAGAAGGAAGCGGCAAAATCTACTTTGATGCAGATAATTACATAGATATTAAACAAGGCGAAACCGCACTGGTTCCGGCAATAATAAAATCTCTCAGATTTTCAGCACAGACAGAACTAAAATTGATCGAAACATATATATTTGCATAAATACAGATTTTATTTTCACCTTATGAAAAGCCGGTTAATTACAACATTTATAGTTTTATTCTTTTTTGCTTTTACTCAGACTAAAGCACAAAGTGACTCTGTTGAAGATATTCACGAGATTACTTTATATGCTATGCCCACGCTATATCCGCTCGATTGGTCCAGCCCTTCATCACTTTTTCAATCTATGAAAGATTGCTTTATGAAGACCAGAAAAGTTAAAGATAATTATCTGCTGGGACATTTGGCTGTAAGTATAAATTCACCTTTGTTAGACTCTCCCAGGCTTTTTGCAATGTCCTCAGCAAACAAGTGGGAAAGAATTAATCTTGTTCTGAAAGAGAAAATTGGTTTTGGCATAATGGGATATCCTCTAAAAGGCAGGATAGAACCCGTTGATGAACTAGCCGAAAAGCTTAAAATATATGCTGAAAGAAAAAAGCTGGCATTTATTACTTATCGCATTAATAAAGAAGCCGCTAAAAGAATGATTGCTTTTGTGAACGGTTTTACAGAATTAAAAAAAGACAATAAATCTTCATCCAGTTATTATGGAGGCTCCTTCTGGCCAAGATATGAAAATGAAGGTTCAGGATGTTCAGCAATGGGTATGGCGCTTTTAGATGTTGCCAATTTGCTCCCTGCAGAATCAGAGGAGTGGCTGGTAAAAGTAAATATTCCTATTTCAATAATTGGCGGAGAAGTAAACAATAACAAAAAAATTAAAAACTCTCTTATTAAGAAAACCACAAACTGGCACGACGGTAATGGTATTCCCAATGAGGATTTTGTGCAATATCAGATTTATGAACCTAGTCTGATGTTCGATTGGATTTTAAAACAAAGAAATACTCCGGGCAACAATTTTATTCTAACTGAGCAGATGGGGGCTCCAGGCATATTAGTAGATATAAGTAATAAGAGTGTTGATACCATTGCTCCTGTTTTCAAGAAAAGGGAAAAAGAAGATTTGTTTATAAACTACTATTTCAAAAAGAGAGGCTTAAGCCAATTAGTAAGTAACTAACTAATATAAACTTAGTAAATATGAAAAAGCCGGAAAATCAGGTAATCATAATATTCGGAGCATCAGGCGATTTAACATACAGAAAATTAATTCCGGCATTGTATGCTCTTTACAATCAGTCCATGATGCCGGAAAGATTTAAAATACTTGGAGTTGGCAGAACAGAGATAACTACAGAAGAGTTTAAAGTGAAAATGGTAGAGGGGATCAATAAATTCTCAGAACCTAATCATTTAAATGAAACACAAATAAAAGAGTTTTCTGCTTCGCTTGAGTATTACAACATGAACATAAATCATGCTGATGACTATGCAGGACTTAAGTCAAAGCTTGAAGAATGGGAGTATGAAGGTCAACCTGATAATTATTTGTTTTATCTTTCACTTACACCAAGTGTATTTAGTCTTGTAGCAGGAAATCTTGCAAAACATGGACTAAACAAATCTGTTACCGGAAAAAGAAGACTGGTAGTCGAAAAACCTTTTGGTTTTGATTTACAATCAGGACTAAAGCTTAATAAGGAGTTGCATACATATTTCGACGAAGATCAAATATTCAGAATCGATCATTATCTTGGTAAAGAGACAGTGCAAAACCTTTTTGTAATGAGATTTGCCAACGGAGTTTTCGAACCACTCTGGAACCGCAATTACATTCATCATGTTGAAATAACTTCAGCAGAAAGTATTGGCATTGAAAGCAGAGGTTCTTATTATGACCATTCGGGAGCGATGCGTGACATGTTACAAAATCACCTGTTAAATCTGGTCAGCTTTATTGCTATGGAGCCACCTGCCAATCTTAAACCGGAAGCAATCAGGAACGAAACTTTAAAAGTATTGCAATCTCTGAGGCCGATAAAGGAAGAAGATGTCTTCAATCAGGTAATAAGAGGTCAGTATTTGTCATCACATATAAGGGGACAGAAAGTTGCAGGATACAGAGAAGAAAAAGGT
>CAZFUO010000357.1:0-2235 GCA_964522065.1 uncultured Bacteroidales bacterium
TAAATGTTATTCTTATTGGTGATGTAACTTATGGTAAAAACGTTGCTTCAATTACAATGTTCGAACCAAACGATCCTAAAAACAAATGGGGCATGCAGCCTATTGTAGCTAAATTCTTTAATAGCTTGGGTCAATCTGATTTTACAGCAGGTTTTACTCCAAACTATTCTGTTGATGATGTCGGAACCACTGGTATTAAACAGCTTGGTGATATAAATGAGGGACTTTTAAATAAGGCTTTGGTTGCAGCTACAGGCTTGTCAGAGCTTAGAAGCAAGATTCAGGTTGCCAGAAAGTTTCAGGATTTTCTGCCTGCATTTTCAACTCCGGGTTCGATACACAGAGGTTTAATTTTGGATAAAACTCAATATTTAAAGTAAATTCTGCACATTTTATACAAAATTGTGTAATTTTGCAGCGAATTATTAAAAAAGAGAATATGACTAACAATTTGCTTAAAGGGAAGCGCGGAATTATTTTCGGAGCTTTAAATGACATGTCAATAGCCTGGAAGGTAGCTGAAAGGGCAGTAGAAGAAGGTGCAATAATTACACTTACCAATACGCCGGTGGCTTGCAGAATGGGGACTGTTGTTGAGCTTGGACAAAGACTTAATGCCGAAGTATTACCTGCTGACGCTACTAAAGTAGATGATCTTGAGATGGTTTTCTCAAAGTCAGTAGAAATATTAGGTGGTAAGATCGATTTTGTGCTCCATTCAATTGGAATGTCACCAAATGTTCGTAAAAAGAGAACATATGATGATTTAGATTACCATTTACTACAAAGTACTCTTGATATTTCTGCAATCTCATTTCACAAAATGATACAGGTTGCAAAAAAGATGGATGCTATTGAAGAGGGTGGTTCTATACTTGCACTTTCTTATGTTGCATCGCAACGTACTTTCTTTGGATATAACGATATGGCAGACGCTAAATCTCTGCTTGAATCGATTACCAGAAGCTTCGGTTATATTTATGGTCGTGAAAAAGGTGTGAGAATTAATACAATTTCTCAGTCACCTACATTGACAACAGCCGGAAGTGGTATTAAGGGTTTTGACGGTCTTTTGGATTTCTCTGACAGAATGTCTCCTCTTGGAAATGCAAGTGCTGCCGAATGTGCTGACTATTGTATTGTTATGTTCTCTGACCTTACAAAGAAAGTTACAATGCAAAACCTTTTCAATGATGGCGGTTTCTCAAGTATGGGCATGAGCCTCAGGGCAATGCAACAATATAACATGAGCTTTGACGAGTACAAAGACGAAAATGGTAAAATTATTTACGGTTGATAGATTTTTCTAAATAATTGATTGAGAACTGCCTGAAGCATTATTGTTTACAGGCAGTTTTTTTAGGTGGTTATTGATTAAAGTGTTTTATGTGTCGTTTGCTTTCTATAACTTTGCAGCCTGATTTAATTTTTGAAGGGGAATGCTAATAAAATTATACGAGGATAATCCTAACCAAAAGGTAGTGCAAAAGATTGCTAATGCCTTGAGGGATGGTGGGTTAATAATTTACCCTACCGATACTGTCTATGCTATAGGCTGTGATATTTTTCACGCCCGTGCTGTAGAAAAGATTTGTAAGCTTAAAAAGGAGGATCCCCGTAAAGCTAACTTGTCATTTATTTGTTCTGATTTGAGTCAGGTAGGTGAATATGCAAGAGTAGAAACCCCTGTTTTTAAGATTCTTAAAAAAAATCTTCCAGGCCCTTTTACTTTTATTTTAAATGGTAACAGCAAATTGCCAAAGCTGTTTAAGCAAAAAAGTACAGTTGGAATAAGAATTCCAGATAACGGTATAGTTGATGCTATAGTCAGAGAGCTTGGAAATCCGCTTATGAGTATGACACTTCACGATCAGGACGATCAGATAGAATATACCACAGATCCTGAATTAATTGACGAACGTTACGGCCATTCTGTAGATTTGGTTATAGATGGCGGTATTGGCGGTGAGATCGAATCTACCGTAGTCGATTGTACCGAAGAGGAAATTACCATTATTCGTCAGGGCAAGGGCATTCTTGAAATGCCCTGATTAAATACCCTGACTTATTTCTTGCTTTTCACATTCCCCGAAAACTCCTTAACCGGGTCTTTTGGTTTTTTAACCGGTTGTGCATCTGTATCGTAATAAACAGGTTTTCTTGTCATTGCTATTACAACAAGTACAACCCCGGCAAGTATGAAAGGAATACTTAGCAGCTGTCCCATATTTAGCA
>CAZFUO010000358.1:0-2231 GCA_964522065.1 uncultured Bacteroidales bacterium
AAACTTTCACTGAAAAGCCCAATCTGGAACTTGCTAAAGTCTTTTTAGAAAGCGGAGAATTTTACTGGAATTCAGGAATATTTATGTGGAATGTAAAAACAATTCTCTCAGCATTTGATGAATTACTTCCTGAAATTGCCAGCAGGTTTAACAGTGGACAAAAATATTTTAACACTTCTCAGGAAGCTGAGTTTATTAATAAGATTTTCCCGGCTTGCCCTAACATTTCGATAGACTACGGCATTTTAGAAAAATCATCAAATGTCTTTGTATTGACAGCCGATTTTGGATGGTCAGATCTTGGAACATGGGGCTCATTGCATGATCTATCTCAAAAAGACGAAAATAAAAATGCTGTTTTAAAATGTGATGCATTACTTTACGATAGTAACAACAATCTGATTTCTGTACCTGAAAAGCTGGTTGTCCTTCACAAAATGGACGGGTATATTGTTGCAGAATCAGGAAATGTACTCATGATTTGCAAAAAAGAAGATGAACAGGAAATAAGACAATTCGTAATTGATGCTAATTTAAAAAAGGGAGATGAGTATAATTAATTTTGGGTCATTTGATCTTGTACCATTTCACGCGCTCTCTCGCGGTGTGGTTTTTTCTTAAGTTCAAAGTTGACACCCAAATATTTGCGACGTACAATTTCGTTCTCGGACAATTCTTCAGGAGTGCCTTTAAATTGAATTTTTCCTTCAAAAAGCATATAGGCCCTGTCTGTAATAGACAGGGTTTCCTGTACATTATGGTCTGTTATTAATATACCAATATTTTGAGTTACAAGGCTTGATACAATCTGCTGAATATCGTCAACGGCAATAGGGTCAACTCCGGCAAAAGGTTCATCAAGCATTATAAATTTAGGACTTATAGCAAGACACCTGGCTATTTCGGTTCTTCTTCTTTCACCACCTGACAATCTGTCTCCTATATTTTTTCTAACCTTCTCAAGATGGAACTCAGCAATAAGGCTTTCCAGTTTTTCTTTTTGCTGCTCTTTAGTCAACTTTGTCATTTCCAAAACAGACCTGATATTGTCTTCAACTGTCATTTTTCTAAACACAGATGGCTCTTGTGCGAGATAGCCAATACCGCTCTGAGCTCTTTTATAAACAGGAAAATCAGTAATATCGGTATCACCCAGAAATATTTTGCCTTCATTTGGTATAACCAGCCCGGTAGCCATATAAAATGTAGTAGTCTTACCTGCACCATTAGGTCCAAGTAAACCTACAATTTCTCCCTGATGAAGTTCTATAGACACATGATCTACAACTGTTCTCTGGCGATATCTTTTTACAAGGTTTTCAGTCCTGAGTATCAAATCCTGTTCAGGCATATGATCAATTTTTTTAACGGTTTAAGGCACAAAAGTACTAAAACTAGCTTGAATATCGTTCAAATTAAAGGATTAAAGTATATTTGCATAACAAACAAAAAGAGATGAATTTATTTTTTCACGTGGGTAGATATTCCCTGTTAATGTACAAGACTTTTTCGGTTCCGCAGAGATGGAAATTATTCTTTAAACAAACCTGGAAAGAAATCGAAAAACTAGGCGCAGATTCGTTGGCTATTACGTTGATAATCTCAGTATTTATAGGTGCTGTTATGACAATGCAGACCCAGATGAATACCGAAAATCCACTTCTGCCAAGATATACAACCGGATTAGTTACAAGAGACACCTTATTGCTGGAGTTCTGTTCCAGTATTTTAAGTTTAATTCTTGCAGGAAAAGTAGGGTCTAATATTGCATCAGAAATTGGATCAATGAGAATTACGGAACAGATAGATGCAATGGAAATTATGGGAGTAAACTCTGCTAGTTTTTTGATACTTCCAAAAATCGCAGGATTTGTATTTTTTATACCTTTTCTGGTAGTTTATAGTATGTTTTGTGGACTTGTAGGAGGATATATGATATCTATGTTCACTGATTTAATTACCCCATCTAACTATATTTATGGTATCCAATACTGGTTTATACCTTGGTATGTGTACTACTCACTGATTAAATCAGTGGTTTTTGCATTTATTATTGCCTCAGTATCATCATATTACGGCTACTACGCATATGGAGGAGCACTTGAAGTAGGTAAGGCCAGCACAAGTGCTGTTGTAAACAGCAGTATTCTTATTTTGCTTTTTAATCTGATACTTACTAACCTTTTGCTGGCATGATAATACTTAAAGACGTACATAAATCATTTGATGGC
>CAZFUO010000359.1:0-2223 GCA_964522065.1 uncultured Bacteroidales bacterium
AATAACGAATACAAACTCTTACTCGCAGACAGAATGCACAAACACTTCTTTAATGATGGCGCACTAACTTCTGCTGAAACAAGTAAGAGATATGAAAAAATGGCTGCAATTATTGACACCGCGCTCATTAGTGAGTCAGCAAGATGGGGCGATTATATAAACGAGATTGTCAAACAGGAAACCGGATTAACTCCATACAATTTAAATGATCACTGGCTTCCCAAGAAAAACAGTCTTTTAAAAGACTATTTTCCTGCAAGATCAGAAATAGTATTCAATCAACTAAAAAGCAAAGGAGTTTATCCCTCATTACAGGCACCTGAGTATAATCATAAAGGTGGATTGTTGGAACAACCTGTTAACCTAAGTATTTCGGCCCCACTTGGTACGATTTACTTTACTGTAGACGGCAGCGATCCGAGAATCAAGGTTTCGTCAGCGGTTTCGGCAAAATCTTTTACATATAACAAGCCACTGGTAGTAGTGGGAAAAGGAACCGTAAAGGCAAGAGCAAAAAACGGAAATACATGGTCAGCTCTGAGCGAAATCAGTTTCACCGGAACCGACACCATACACTTTGTAGAAAATTATCCGACAGGAAATCATAATATTCTGGAAAACAGCATAGTTGTAACTTATACCAATAACTATTTACATTTTGGAATTCCGGTTTACGGACATGTAAAAATTGATGTATATGGCATTGACGGAAGACTTAAGGCTATTATCGCAAATGATAAATTTGATGCAGGCAACCACAACATCAGGCTAGACAACAATATATTTATCAATGGATTATACATTTACAAGTTAACATTTGAGGACAAAGAAATAACTGGAAAATTTTTAATTCAATAATTCAAAATAAATTACGACATTTGTAAACATAAGAAGTTTCATTAAATCGACATATGGAGGCCTTAATTATTTTAGGTTTGATTTTGCTTAACGGATGGTTTTCTCTTTCTGAAATGTCTTTGGTTTCTATGCGCAAATCGCGTTTGGAGTCAGAGGCAAAAAAAGGTGATAAAAAAGCAGCACAGGCTATTAAGCTATCAGGCTCGCCAGACAAATTTCTTTCAACAGTTCAAATCGGAATTACACTGATTGGAATATTAACTGGTATAGTTTCAGGTGCAAATGTTTCAGAATGGCTTTCTGATAAAATAGCCTTGATACCTCAATTACAACCATATTCTTATACAATTTCAGTATTTGTTATATTAATATTGGTCACATATCTTACACTTATTTTTGGCGAACTTGTGCCAAAAAGGATAGCAATGAGCAATCCGGAAAAGGTAGCAAGACTTGTTGCAGGTGCAATGAACTTTATATCAAAAGCAGGTGCTCCAATAGTTTGGCTTTTATCAGTAAGTACAAATGGTGTTTTAAAATTATTCGGTATTAATGGCCAAAGTACTTCTAAAGTAACTGAAGAAGAAATAAAAGCCATATTACAGGAAAGCGCAGATGATGGTGATATTCAGGAAGTTGAACACGACATAGTAGAGCGTGTTTTTAATCTTGGAGACAGAGATGTAAATACCCTGATGACTCACCGCAATGATATGATATGGTTAGATATAGAAGATCCTCTTGATGAAATCAGAAAAACCATAGAAGATCATGTTCACAACGTTTATCCGGTTGCAAGCGAACAACTTGATGAAATTGTTGGAGTGGTTTTCCTGAAAGACTTTTTCTCGGATTTCGGCAAAGATGATTTCAATCTAAGAAATTATCTTAAACCCGCTCAATTTATTCCCGAAACCATGAGCGGTTATAACGTTCTTGAATCTTTCCGTAAAAATCAGATATTTTATGCAATTGTAACCGATGAATTCGGTAGTGTACAGGGTATGGTCACTTTAAATGACCTGATGGAAGCAATTGTCGGTACAATAATCGAGCCTGACGAACACGACGAACAAATAATTCAAAGAGAAGACGGTACCTGGCTGGTTGACGGTCAATATTCTTTTTATGACTTCCTGGCTTATTTTGACATGGAAGATTTATATCAGGAACACGACTTCAACACACTCAGCGGCCTCATTCTGGACATACTTGAACATATACCAAGTACCGCGGAAAAACTTCAGTGGAAAAATTTCGAGATGGAAATAGTCGATATGGATGCAGCTCGTATAGATAAAGTCCTTGTAAAACTTCTACCCGAATAATCAGCTGATAAATTGACAAAAATATTCTTATTAAATT
>CAZFUO010000360.1:0-2217 GCA_964522065.1 uncultured Bacteroidales bacterium
ATTCCACCGATGTTAACAGTATCTTCTATAACATCTCTGGTTGTGCCATGTATTTTTGAAACGATAGCTTTTTCTTCGTTAAGAAGTTTGTTTAGTAATGTCGATTTTCCTGCGTTTGTTTCACCAACTATTGCAACAGGAATTCCATTTTTTAGGGCGTTGCCCAAACGGAATGATTCGGTAAGTTTAAAAAGCTCTTTCTCAAGTTTTTCAGACAGGTTTCTCAGATCTTTTCTATCAGCAAATTCTACTTGCTCTTCACTAAAGTCCAGTTCGAGTTCTATCATTGTCACAAAATGCAAAAGGTCTTTACGAAGTTTGTCAAGTTCGTGTGAAATTCCACCTCGCATTTGTTGTAGTGCCAGTCTGTGATTTGCAGCTGAATTTGACGCAATAAGATCGGCAACGGCTTCTGCCTGAGATAAATCCATTTTGCCGTTCATAAAAGCTCTGCGGGAAAACTCACCGGGCAATGCCAGGCGGCATCCTTTATCAAGCAAGAGTCTGATAATCTTTTGTTGAATATACTCAGAGCCGTGACATGAAATCTCTACAGTGTCTTCACCTGTAAATGAATGAGGGTTTTTGAAAATTGTGACAACAACCTCATCTATAAGATAATCTTCATTATGTAATTGCCCGAAAAGAGCAGTATGTGACTGGCTACCGGTAATGGTTTTTCCACTACCGGCAGCTTTGAAAATTTTATCACATATGTCAAAAGCACTGCTACCAGAAATACGGATAACAGCTATTGCACCTTGACCGGGTGCTGTGGCAATTGCACAAATTGTTTCTTCCATAAAAAATTACAAACGTTCTAAAACTGTACTAACCAGTTTTTTCATGGCATCATGATAATCAACATCTGCTTTTTTAGCTTTTCTGTTTGCAATAACAAGGCAAACAGTCATGGCTTTGTGACCAAGTAAAGCAGATAAACCTGCAACAGCAGAGCTTTCCATTTCAAAATTTGTGATTTTATAGTTCTCAAAACTGAAGTCTTCAATTTTAGCAACTAAATCAGGCATTTTAAGAGGTATCCTCAATCTTCTGCCCTGTGGACCGTAAAATCCGTTTGCAGAAATTGTAACACCTCTTTTCATGGTTTTACCAGCAATCTTGTTAACAAGTTCAGTATCAGAATTTACAACTAAGGGAACATTAAAATAATCGGGCCATACAGTCTGAGCTTCAAATTCCATCTGGAACATAGCATCGTTGATTTTTTCAAAACCCTCATAGAAATATAACATTCCATCCGTAGCTATAGATTTCTCCGAAACAAGGAAGGTACCAACAGGTAGATCAGGTTGTAACCCACCACAAGTACCAATTCTGATTATAGTCAGAGATTTCTTGACTTCTTTTTCTAATCTTGTTGTCAGATCGATATTTACAAGTGCATCAAGTTCGTTCAAAACAATATCAATATTATCTGTACCAATACCGGTACCAACTACAGATATTCTCTTTCCTTTATAACTACCTGTTACGGTTACAAACTCTCTGTTTTCAACCTGACATTCAATAGTATCAAAAAAAGATGATATCATCAATACTCTTCCCGGATCACCAACTAACAAAACCGTATCAGCAAGTTGTTCAGGCTTAAGGTGAAGGTGGAAAATGCTACCGTCAGGATTTATAAGTAGTTCGGAATCTGGAAAATGCATCATATTCAAATGAATTATTTTTGTTCAGGTTTTTGACCACCCGGTTTAGAAATAGATTCACGCATATTAGTATCAGATTCAATATTTTTAATTCTCTGATAATCCATAATACCAAGATTGCCATCTCTGAATGCTTGTGCCATAGCTTTTGGAACTTCTGCTTCTGCTTCAATTACCTTTGCTCTTGCTTCCTGAGCTGTTTTACCTGTAACAGATACACCGGCATTAATAGTTGCCATATCCGGCTCTAATTCTTTAACAGCTATTCCCGTCACACGAACATTGTCTCTTGTTGTTTCTGCAGCTAAAGCTGTCCCCGTCATCAAAATAAAGCAAAAAGCTACCATTAATACTTGCATCAATCTTTTCATGTTTTTCACCAAACGGTCGCAACCGCCCTTTCACGCATTTTCCTCAAATTCTAAACAATCTATGTTATTATTATACCACTTACTTTTAGTTTTAATTTTGAATATTTTCTGACTTTTCTTTCTAAAAAAATGTTTTATTAGGTTAAATTCAATTAATGCATTGCTTTATG
>CAZFUO010000361.1:0-2211 GCA_964522065.1 uncultured Bacteroidales bacterium
ATTTAAAGCTTTATAAATCATTGATTTCCTGGAAACACCTGCCAGTATGGGAAGATCGAAAAACGAGAAGTCAGGCAAACGTCTTAACAACTGATAATTATTTTCAACAGTCTTGCCAAAACCAAAACCGGGATCAAGTATTATATCATTAACACCAAGCTGTCTAAGCTCTCTTATTTTTTCAGAAAAATAAAAACTTATATCTTTAATAATATGGTTGTAAACCGGATTTAGCTGCATGGTTTCGGGAGTACCCTGCATATGCATAAGTATATACGGCACTTTTAATTGGGCCATAGTTTTAAACATATCCTTATCGAGTGCACCACCGGAAATATCATTTATAATATCTGCTTCGTATTCATTAACAACAAATCTTGCAACTTCAGAACGAAATGTATCGACAGATACCACAATATCAGGCCATCTCTTTCTGATAAGATGCAATGCAAGACTAAGTCTGCGTATCTCTTCTTCTTCTTCAACAAGCTCAATACCGGGTCTGGTAGAACATGCTCCAATATCTATTATATCAACACCGGATTTTATCGAACAAATAGAGTGTATAAATAAGCTGGTAGAACATGCTCCAATATCTATTATATCAACACCGTCATCAAGCATTTCTCCTACCCTCTTTAATATGCCTTCTTCAGACATATACCGACTGCTGGAAAAAAATGAATCGGGAGTTACATTTAGTATTCCCATTACTCTGGGAATGCTAAGATCCATTAATTCACCCCTGATGTTTATATATAGCGACTTTTCGTTATTGATCATATATTATTTTTTAGACCCTTATCTACAAAGTTAATTTGAAAATCAATTCCTCAATGCAAAACCGATTAAATAATTAAAAAAAAGACTACTTTTAATACGTCTTTTAAAACTTTAACAGGAAAACAAAATCAGACATTATGATAAGTCTAAACGAGCTATACGAATTATTCAAAAAACATCCTCATGTTACTACTGACAGCAGAAATTGTCCGGAAGGTTCGATTTTTATCGCATTAAAAGGTGATTCATTTAACGGTAACCTTTTTGCATCACAGGCTCTCAAGTCAGGATGCAGCTATGCCGTTGTTGATGAGGATAATAGTGTGACTGATGAACGGATTTTAAGGGTAGATAATTGTCTTAAAACCCTTCAGGAACTTGCACATCATCACAGGTTGCAAACCGGAATAAAAGTTATAGGTATAACCGGAACTAACGGCAAAACCACAACTAAAGAACTGATGGCCGGAGTATTAAGCAAAAAATACAATCTGCTTTATACTCAGGGTAATTTAAACAATCACATTGGTGTACCATTAACTTTGTTGAAAATAAAACCTGAACACAATCTGGCGGTTATAGAAATGGGGGCAAATCATCCGGGTGAGATCAAAGACCTTGTTAATATAGCAGAGCCTGATCTTGGTATAATTACAAATGTAGGTAAAGCACATTTGGAGGGATTTGGTTCTTTCGAAGGAGTTATTAAAACCAAAGGTGAATTGTATGATTATATAAAAGCTAAAGGTTCTTCCATTTTTATAAATATGGACAACCCCTACTTAAAAAATATTGCTAAAGGGATAAATCAAATTCAATATGCTACCAGCGCAGGTTATCCGGTCTGGGGAGAAGTGGTTTCGTGTTCCCCGTTTTTAAAATTGAAATGGTATGACGATTACAGCCAAAACAATTTCGAGGTTTTAACCAATCTTATTGGTGCTTACAATCTGGAGAATGCTCTTGCTGCCATTTGTGTTGGAAAACACTTTGGTGTTAGTCCTGATGATATCTGCAAGGCGCTTGAAGAATATATTCCCAGCAATAACAGATCTCAATTAAAGAAAACAGAACAAAATACGTTGGTTATCGATGCATACAATGCTAATCCGACAAGTATGGCCGCTGCATTAAAAAACTTTGCACTTTATGAAGCCAGCAAAAAAGCTGTAATATTGGGAAGTATGAAGGAACTTGGTAATCAGAGTGAAGAAGAGCATAAGATACTTACTTTTCACATTGCTGAAAATGATTTTGATCGTGTATTTCTGATTGGAAGTGAGTTTGAAAATACCAATACAGATTATCCGGTTTTTAAGGATTCTGAAGAGTTTATTGCTTATCTGAGAGAGCAACCTCTGGAAGGTTACACTATATTACTGAAAGGGTCGAGAGGCAATCAACTTGAATCTCTCGTACCCTTTCTGT
>CAZFUO010000362.1:0-1132 GCA_964522065.1 uncultured Bacteroidales bacterium
ACTTCTTCGATGGCATAACATTTCAGACCAAGTATGTTTTCGTAAAATGGAATTGATTCTTCCAGACTATTGACAGCAATGCCAATGTGTTCAATGTGTGTAGGATTCATATTTTGAATTTTCAGTGTTTTATGCTTTTTAAGGAAGGTAAAAAACGGTGCAAAGGTAAAAATTTAATTCATATATTCAATTGCAAAATTTGATAGTCTTAAGTGATTTTGAGTTGTTCTGAAACCAAACCAACCCTTCTCAGGCATATTCAGATCAATATAATTAACATACTCGATACCATCCACACTTACAGTTGTTCTATTGTTAAAAACTGTTATAAAAACCTCATACCAATGTCCTGGTTTAAGTAAGTGTAATGAGTCTGTATACTCAAAAATAACTTCAGGTCTTTTCCCCTCTTTCGCAAAATCATCATAATTACCGTTATAGTCTCTGAATCTGGTAGTTGTATTATTATTCCCACCTATTCCCAAATAATACATATCAAGACTGTAGTATTTTCCGAAAACACCTCCTCTGAAACCGCTTCTTGTAAAAATATCATCAGGATACAAAGGATCTCTTGCCATCCAGAAAAAATTCAGATCGCTAACCCTGTCAAACTCTCCGCCTTCTCTTACCAGATAAGCTTTAAATGTAATAGTAAAATTCTTTTTAAGCGGCTTTATATACCAAAGAGTAAAACCTTTTTCAGCAACAACATCCAGATAATCCCCTTTTTTACTGTAGCTAAGTTTAAAAGATTTCTCAGATTCAGGAAACCAGCTTTTTTCAAACTTACTGAAATTATCTTTTAGTACAATCTTACCATGCTGATCTTTATTTGCAAACAAAAAAAAGCTGGTTGTGAGAAAGCATAATATGAGTATTTGCGGTTTCACTTTAGTGTTTTAAATGAAAGTATGTGTATTGTAACTGCTACGGCTACAAGTAAAAGAAGTATCTTGATTACTAACAACGGTATAAAGAATATGACTGTAGTTAAAATTGTCAGCCACATTAAAGAAACTGAGGCAATCTTGGCTTTTAGTGGAATGGCCTTGTGTATTCTGAAGTTGGTTATATATGGGCCCAGTTTGGGATGATTCATTAGCCAATTATATAATCGTTCAGACCCTTT
>CAZFUO010000362.1:1154-2203 GCA_964522065.1 uncultured Bacteroidales bacterium
AGGATGCTGACAAAAGCAGAAAAGGCGTAGTTGGCAGAACAGGCAGGAATATACCCAGTATACCCAATGCCAGCGAAACACTTCCAAGCACAGTATATAAGATTTTCACAATCTGTATTATTTAGAATGCAAAATTAATATTTTCAGACACAACTAAACGATTTATGTAATGTTTGGTTGCGATTTTTTTTTTACTTTTACAAACAACAATCGAAAATCTATACCAGTATGAAATTGACACCTGCAATGACTAAAATGTCATTTGCTCTTATTTTTATATTTCTGCTACATTTACAGGTAACAGGTCAGAACAACTCAATAAGATTCTCGCCGCAGTGGTTCCCTCAGGCACAATTTGCAGGATATTATATCGCTTTAGATAAGGGTTTCTACAAAGATGCCGGTCTGGATATAAGCATTGTACATCCGTCTTCTACAACTTCAGCATTCGATTTGTTGAGAAAAGGACAGGTTGATGTAATCTCCTCTTTTTTAATTGACGGTTTAAAGGAAAAAGCAAAAGGCTTACCAATTGTACACCTGGGGCAGTTATCTCAACATTCTGCTTTGATGATGGTAACTAAAAAATCGGGTGGTATTGATGAAATAAAAAAACTTAACGGCAAAAAGCTTGGTATATGGAGTTCAGGTTTTGATGATATACCAAAAGCCTTTATAAAAAGAAATAATTACAAAATTGAACTTGTACCCATACTTAATACTATCAACCTCTTTTTACTTGACGGAGTTGATGCTCTGACAGTTATGTACTATAACGAATACGATCAGATTATCAACAGTGGCATTAATGAAGATGAGTTGAATACTTTTTACTTTGCAGATTATGGTTTTGATATACCTGAGGATGCTCTTTTCTGCAACGAACAAACATACAATCAAAACAAAGAAAAATTAAAAAGATTTGTTCAGGCAACTCTTAAAGGCTGGGAATATGCGGCAAGTAATAAAGAATATGCTATAGATCTGGTTATAAAAGAAATGAAAAAAGCACATATTGCCAGCAACAAAACCCATCAGGCATGGATGCT
>CAZFUO010000363.1:0-2200 GCA_964522065.1 uncultured Bacteroidales bacterium
TCTGGGCAAGATATGATGCAGAAATACTGAATGAAACATTTACCGAAGATCTGGGTGACTTTACAGCATTCTCTGTAAAAGGTGATCAGGTTTGGGCATGGAGCTCTTACAAAGGTGACGGATTTGCCAAAATATCAGGTTATAGCGGGGGCAATCTCGTTAACGAAGACTGGTTAATCTCACCTGCAATGGATATGACAAAACGTAAAGCAGTACAATTTACTTTTGACCATACCCACAAATACGGTGTTGAAAATTTTGCTTCACAAATGACAGCATGGGTAACCGACAAATATGTTGCCGGATCTATACCTGATACAACTAACTGGAAAAAACTAAGCTTCACATACCAGCTTTCATCAACCTATACATTCGGAAGTTCAGGCCCTATTTCATTAAATGAATATGCCGGAAAATCAAACGTTCGTGTAGCATTCAGATACGAATCAAACACAACCGAATCAGCACCAACCTGGGAAGTACAGAATGTGATGGTGATAGAGCCGGAGGAGTAGTTTTTAGTGGTTAGTTTTTAGTGATTAGTTTTTAGTGCTAGACGCTGTGCTGGATGTCTGATGGCTGCGCTGAATGCCAGGCGCTACGCTAAATGCCAGACGCTGCGCTAAATGCCAGGAAATGGCTTGGTAATAATGAATAAGGATAAATGGGCTATCGGTTTTAAAACTGATAGCCCATTTTTTATAGAAAATATCGGGATAGGACTTTGCGACAAGTTATTTATAAAGCCAAAGGCTTTTGCCTGTATGTAATTTTTTTAAACACTAAACCATTAATCACAAAAAAACTTCTTCTATACAAAATTCTAAAAAGTCGATTTAGACGTCGTCTATAGAGCTCTGTCGCTTTTTGTATAGACGACGTCTAATTTGTGTTTTCTAAAAAAACAAATGAACTAGAAATTTATAATTATTTTAACTATCTGAAACGGCCATTTTGTAACCATAAATGGCAATTTATAATGGATTAGTTTTTAATGATTAATATAAACAAAAACAGCCGCCTTGCATTAAACAAAGCGGCTGCTGTTATTGTTCCTTTCCTTCAATTTTACGTTCTAGTGGCATTTCTCGTTCTATTAGTACTTAGCGAGTGCCCCGAGCGATTGGCATTAGAAAAGCGTAAGCTTTTCGTTTGGCATTTAGCGAATCGTCTTGCATTTAGTACATCGTCTGGCACTAACCACTAAAAACTAACCACTAAAAACTCAATACACCTTATTTTCACTAAACACACTAAACCAATCTGCATTCTGGCTTCCGCCTGATGTTAGCCAGCTTGAGAAGTTTTGGTATGCCATTGTCATATTTACGCTTTCAAGTGGGTATCTGAAGCTTTGAGGAACCATGATTGCCCATGAAAGGTTGTCCTGACTAACATAATACTTGTTTTGAGCTGCATCTGTTGCATCGTTGTTTCTTCCAAACACTTTTTGATCTGCAAGGTCTGTTGGTTTGTAGCCAGGCAGGTGAACTTCAAGTCTGTTTGATGCTTTATTGTTTGTAATTATAAAGAAGTTCAGTTTGCTGTTATTAAAATCTGCAGCTGTGTATTTACCCGCAGGTAGATTTACAGTGAAAGTGAACTTTGGTGTGTTAGTTGTATTGTACTTGCTGTTTTTGTAAGTGTTAACCATTACTTTTTCAGATACACCCATTGATTCGTGTGCGTTTGAGAAAAGTGGCAATACGACATTTTTCTGTGACTCTTCAATATTTTTACTGTTAAATGAGAACAGTGATTGTGGTTTGTTACCGTATGTAACAGCCTGTGAAATATCTGAAGCTAATACATTGTCCAGTTGCAGGGCTGCTGCAATATTTTTTGTTGCACCTACTGCAAGTATTTCTACTTCCATACTGAAAGTTAAAACTGAATTGTTGTTGTCTGTGGTCAATGTTTTTTTGTTGACTCTCAAAACAAGGTCATTCATATCGTAGTCGCCATATAAAGGCCATCCGTCTTCGAAAGTGTATGTGAATTTGTTTTCGTCTTCAACAACTATCGGTAAAGATGGGTTTTGAGGATTTGAACCTGTGTTACCTTCATTGACTGTACCACCACATGTTTCAATAACAACGTTCGATCCATTATAAGTTGTCATTTGTGCAGGATTTTTCAATTTCCATGGGCTCCACCATTCAGTTCCCTGTGTTATTGAGTTAACTTCAACTACAAGATT
>CAZFUO010000364.1:0-2199 GCA_964522065.1 uncultured Bacteroidales bacterium
GGAGTATTCCAACCCATAGCCTGATACTTAGACTTTATAGATTCAGAACTTTCAAACTCACTATTACGTCCGGATTTAAGGAAGTGCAGATGTAACGTTTTATAATAATCAACCATTCCTGCCTGAGTTAAATGCGAAACCGCAGAGGCAAGAGCAATTAAAGCCGTCCACCATCCCCAACCTTCACTATTTATTAGCCTGAGAGTTATTACGGTATAGAAAGTCAAAAACCAAAGATCACCGCAAAAACCATCAAGAATTCTGCCGATTTCAGACTTAATGCCGGTTATTCTGGCAAGCTGCCCATCTACACAATCTAAAATATTTGCGAATACCAATAAAGCAAAACCCATCAGATTTATATACAAAGCATCATCAGGATAAAACAATAGACATCCTCCAACACCAACAAAAATCGAGAAAATTGTAATGGCATTTGGAGTTATACCTGTAGGTTTTAAAAAAAGAGCGATTTTATAACCAAGTGGCCTGTAAAAGATTCTGTCTAACAGATTTTCTGTGTCCCACGATTTTAAAGAGTCTTTAAAAGACGGTTTTGTATTGTTTTCCATTTTATAGAAAAGTCTATTTATAACTATAGCCACCGTCGCAGACAACGATCTCACCATTCATATATTGATTGTTAATCAACAACATATATACATCAGTAATCTCTTCTGGCAGACAAAATCTGCCGGCAGCCATTTTATTGTTTATACTATTTCTTATTTCGGCGGGCTTATTTTTTTGCCATTCAGTGTCAACAAAACCCGGGGCAACTCCATTAACTCTAATTTTTTTATCAGTTAAAAATTTGACCAGATTTTTTATCAATGAATGAATAGCAGCCTTACTAACGCCATACGAAAGAGAGACAGAGTGTGGATGAATAGCCATTAACGACCCTGTAAAAGTTACAGAAGCATTTTCATTGATATTATCATAAATGGTCTGTAGTAAAAAAACAGGAAAATGAAGATTTGCATTAAAAACTTTTAGCCATTTGTCTCTTTCAATCTCCCTGAAATCTGCTCTATCTGTCAGTCCCGCATTAAAAATAACAGCATCTAGAAAAAGACTATTCGTCTTCAGATGCTCATTTATCAATTCAATACTATTGAAATCTGAAATATCTGCTTTTAAAAGGTGAAATCTGCCGGCTGCAAATGCATTAAAGTCATCAAAAGTTTTTGAAGCGGTTTCAGCATCTCCCGAGAAGGTAGCTGTAACATCCCAACCTTCTAATAATAGTCTTTCTGCTACAGCCTTACCAATGCCTTTGGTGCCACCTGTTAAAAAAGCCCTTCTACTCATTTTTCTTTACACTGACAGGTTTAGTCTGTTGTTCAGCGATAAGATGGTGCTGGTAAGATTCGTATATGGTCTTTTTCAGAGAGGTAGATGAAACTCCGTTACCATATGGAAAATAAAAAACCTTTACACCAAGCTCCTCAAGATAATCATACTTACCAAACCAGTCATCTCCGACAACAAACGCATCGATGTGAAGTTTTTTTACAATTTCAGTATGATCAAGAGTATGCTGAGGTATTACTATGTCTGTAGCTTTAAGAGCTTCTATTATCTGGAAACGTTCAACAAAAGGTATTATAGGAGGTGACTTATATGATGATACCAACTCGTCAGTACTTACACCAACAATAAGAGTATCAGCCAGTGCTCTGGCATAATTTATCATTTTTAAATGATTGGTATGGAACATATCAAAAGTCCCGGAAGTATAAACTATTGTCTTATTATTGAACATGACAGAATGATTAATTATTATTTCCTCAATCGCAAAGTTATTCAATTTTTTAATCAGCAATGCAATTTTACCTTTTTTTGTAAAAAAAATCCATTTAAAAGATATTTCTCACTTATTGCAATACAATTAAAATTTGTTTTTATTTTTGATGAATTTCTGAAACTAAAGACTTTAACATGAAAACTGGTATATCTGTCATAGCTCTGGCGATATTACTAATTCCTTTAACAGCGGTTTCGCAAGACGCAAAAGAGATAGTAAAAAAAGCTGACGAAAAGTTTAACGGTGAAAAATCAAGTTACAGCGAAATGGTAATGACAATAGTCAGACCAAAATACAAGAGAAACCTCGAATTTAAAAGCTGGTCATCAGGTAGTTCGCAATCTTTGACTTTAATCACCGCACCTGCTAAAGAAAAAGGTCAGACATTT
>CAZFUO010000365.1:0-2196 GCA_964522065.1 uncultured Bacteroidales bacterium
GTTAAGAATGCAGTCCAATTGCATGGTGGTAGTATCTCAGCTAAGAACAGGCAAGGAGGTGGTCTTGAATTGGTTTTCTCGCTGATGAAGCAATAACGATTTATTTTCTTGTCACAACAACCTTTTCAGTTTGATTACCTACTTTGACAATATATAAACCAGAACCAAACCGACTAAGATCCGTACTTATCTGACCATTTATGATTTCTGAATAAACCTTCTGTCCGGCAATATTAAATATTGCTACTTTAAGGTCATCTGATTTCTCTGTATTTATAGTAATCCATCCTTTTGTTGGATTAGGATAAACTTTTATCTTATTTTCAGAAATTAAGTTTTCAATATTGACACTTGTAGAATAATCAGATGTAATCCAATTTTCTCCTAAATGATTATCAGCATATGGAGTCATTATTGAAATTACTTTTTCATCTTTACCTGCTACTAAAGGCCATGGTGCATCAGGTTTATAATATACATTGTCAATAACTATTCCATATTTGTTAGAAAGTCTTATAATTTCACCTTCGTTAGCCAAACTACCATCAGTCCACGAAAATATATTAGGGTATTTTGAAAAATCAGGAATAGATTCTTTGTTTTTTGCAACAATAATCTTCTCACCCGGTTTTATGATACTTCCAACTGGAAATGTGAAGTCAATTGCTTCAGAAATCGTATATTCACTAATATCAACATCTTTATTTGAAGGATTGAGTATTTTTATAAATTCAGTTCTTTCAGCGGTTTTATTTAAGTTGTAAAAAATATCAGATATCAATACAAAAGGTGACTCAGTAAATCTTCTTATCAAGGAACCCATATTTGCAGAAGGTGAGTTACCTTGCATTGTAAAATCAAATGTGCCGGGAGATATAAAAATTGGATTACCTGATAAGTTATTATTGATAGCAGGTAAACTGTCCGTATCTGATATGCTGTTTGATATATGTGTAAATGAGCGTTGATCTGAAGTATAGGCTGAATTATAGCTGTTTGAAAATATGCTGTTTTTTATATACGCATTTCCACCTGCCCTGCCCGGTATCTTTTCATAGTTTGCTACTGGGGTTCCGACATTATAAAATGTACAATAATTGGCAATCAATCTACTGGAATCTTTAATGCCAAATCCCAGAGTCGTATTCATTATTGTAATATTGTTAGCATATAGTGATGATTTTAGACCAATTGAAATTGCTTTGTCAAAAATGTTATAAATAAGCACGCTGTCAATTTTTACATTCGTAGATTCACCTAAATCAATTGCATCACTGTTTGAACCACCGAAATTTCTAATAATCAAATTTTTAATAACTCCGTTATCTACATTATCGTAGTCTATGGCGTCTGTGTCAGAAAAGTTGTTTCCTTCCAAAATACAATTCTCAATATGACCTTTTCCGTTTTTGATGTTTATAAGATTTCCTATTGTGTTTGAATGTATAGTGCTGTTTGTAAGTTTTAAACTGCCGTAATGGGTGGTTATAGGATCAAAATCATTGCTTACTATGAGCATATTGTCTAATAGCAGATCAGATTTAAAGCCTGTAATTGCTGCTACATCTCTGTTTGCTATAGGTCCTTTGGATGCATTTTCTATAGTAACATGACTCATTTCCGTTGTTAGTACCCGGTGTTGGCTTTGTATAATAACCCCAAATATTTGACCCATCTGGACATCTGCCGTACGAAATATCTACATTTTGAGCACTATAGGTCAATGAATCTTCCAACTCTAATGCCGGAGAAAATAATGCCAGTTCTTCACCTGACGCTGAAAGTTTGAAATTTGTATGTAAACCCGTTTGCCTGTCGTCTGTCCAGATAATTATAAATTCTTTTGGGGGCAGAAAAACATCAATTGAAATCTTCCATTTTTCAGGAATATTATAATTATCAGTCAGGTAATATCCCTTTAGATTTACAGTAGTATTTCCTGAATTGTAAAGCTCGACCCAATCTGCATTTTCGTTAAAATCAGGATCTTTATTTATACTTGAGTTAGAAGCAAGAATCTCATTTATAACTATTTTAGAATAAGATATTTCATTACTGCCTATCAGTATGAACAAAATAAACAGACAGAGGTTTCGCATAAAAAATTAAATAACATTCAATTAACTCTGGTCTCGTTCATTAGTTTAATTAATTGAGCATCAGTGAGAGCATAATCATACATTCTCAATGAAGACA
>CAZFUO010000366.1:0-2177 GCA_964522065.1 uncultured Bacteroidales bacterium
AATTACTCTGAGTTCGCGACCTGCCTGAATAGCATAAGTCTTTATAACACCGGGGTAGGATAGGGCGAGTTGCTCAAGG
This sequence comes from uncultured Bacteroidales bacterium, assembly GCA_964522065.1. Lineage (GTDB taxonomy): Bacteria > Bacteroidota > Bacteroidia > Bacteroidales > UBA1402 > UBA8389. Next base: position 80 of record CAZFUO010000366.1, read on the forward strand.
TCGTTAAGACGTTTAATGTATGCTTCAACGATTTCGCGTCTTGCACCTGGTCTTGCTCCTGATATTGCATCGCAAACCTGTACTATCGGCGCCAACAGAGATGTCATCTCGCATTCGTCGTGGTGTGATCCGATAGCGTTGCAAATTTCGGGTTTTTCTTTGTACTTCTCGGCAAGTTTCATACCAAGGAGTGCGTGCGGTAATTCCGGTTCGTCATCAGGCACTTTACCTATATCGTGTAGTAGTCCTGCTCTTCTTGCTTTTTTAGGATTTAATCCAAGCTCGGATGCCATAGTTGCGCAAAGATTAGCGGTTTCTCTGGCATGCTGGAGAAGATTTTGGCCGTAAGATGAGCGATATTTCATTCTTCCTACCATTCTTATAAGCTCAGGATGCAAACCGTGAATGCCCAGATCGATGGTAGTACGTTTGCCGGTTTCGAGAATTTCTTCCTCAATCTGTTTGCGTACTTTAGCTACGACTTCTTCAATTCTTGCAGGGTGAATTCTACCGTCGGTTACAAGTTGATGTAAAGCCAGTCTGGCAACTTCTCTTCTTACAGGGTCGAAGCCTGAAAGTACGATAGCTTCGGGAGTGTCGTCAACAATAATCTCTATACCTGTAGCAGCTTCAAGAGCTCTGATGTTTCTACCTTCGCGTCCGATAATTCTTCCTTTGATTTCGTCAGATTCAATATGAAAGACAGTAACTGCATTTTCAATTGCAGTCTCAGTAGCAACACGCTGTATTGTTTGAACAACGATACGTTTTGCTTCTTTATTTGCCTGCATTTTTGCTTCTTCCATAATATCGTTTACGAAAGATGCAGCCTGAGTACGAGCCTCTTCTTTTAGTGATTCTACAAGTCTGTCTTTAGCTTCTTCAGCTGACAATCCTGAAAGGGCTTCAAGTCTGTCAATTTCCATTTTATGGATTTTGTCAAGCTCTGACTTTTTCTTTTCTACAATTTCTATTTGAGCCTCAAGATTTTCTTTAGCTGCAGCAGCTTCGTTTTTCTTGCGCTGTACTTCTTCTAATCTTTGGTTTACCTGCAGTTCTCTCTGCTTAAGTTTAGATTCGATAGCCTGAATTCTGGCATTCTTTTGATTTACCTGTTTTTCAAGATCATTCTTTAATGAAAGAAATTTTTCTTTTACTTCAAGCATCTTGTTTTTCTTTATCACTTCTGCCTCTGTTTCGGCATTCCTGATAATGTTCTTGTATTTGCCTTCGAATATAAATCTTATACCTACCCAGGCTAAAACTCCGCCTGCAATAAGTGAAATAATTATTTGTAATATTTGCATATTGTTTAACAATTAAATATAAAAAAACACCACAACAACCCGGAATACCAAGTCGAATGCAGTGCGGTCAAACGGCGTTTTTCAAACGATACTTACTTAAGAAATTCTTCCAGTTCTTTATTAAGCTGTATTACACATTTACTGAATTCGCCTTCGTCAGCTTTATCAGATGCTTTTACAGCTTCAACGGCTATCTGGCACGCTGCCATAGCCAACAGATCTCTCAGATCTAAGCCTGATTCTTCAACATTATATTGATTTCTGAATCCGGCTATCTTATCGTTTACCATCTTTGCAGCTTTCCTGACTAACTCTTCTTCACTGCGTTTAATTTTCAGTGGATAGTGTTTGTCAGCAATGTACAAACTGATTGTGAATTTTTCGTCCATTGCCATTATTCATTTATAAGTGCAATGCATTTGTCAATTTCCCGCACAATCCCTGACAATTTCTGTCTGGCATTTTTTACGTCTGACTTCCCGAAGGAAACCATTTTTGCCAATCTTAATTTGTCATAGTCATTCTTCAAATTACGGATCTCCTCCTGAGATTTTCTGAGCGCCTCATTACTGATAACCAAAGATTTTTCAATCTCTTCCTTCTCATGCCTCAATGTCTCGCAAAGCAGCATTAACTGTCTGACACGAGTTTCGAAATTAGTCAGTATTTTTTGTTGCTCATCCGTCATTTTATTCCAAATTGCAGACAAATGTAGTGTTTTGAATTACTAAATGCAAATTTAATAAGAATATTTTTGTCAATTTATCAGCTGATTATTCGGGTAGAAGTTT
>CAZFUO010000367.1:0-2169 GCA_964522065.1 uncultured Bacteroidales bacterium
TATATTTTGTTAAAACAGCTATGTTATTAAAGTTCATATAGATATTTAATCTGTCCAGTTTGTATCTTTTCAACTTAGCCTGAGGTACGTTGTAATTAAACTGGAGATATTTAAATCTCAGGAATGAACCATCTTCAACAAATCTGTCGCTACCCAGCCAGTTAAAACCGTATTGATAAAGAGCTCTTGGTATTTCAGTGTCATCTCCGTCTTTACGCCAGCGCCAGTTTACAGCAATGCTTTGATTATCATTGCCGTACATATTTTCGGCATACATTCTTGCAGCATTAACAATTTTGTTTCCAAACCTGTAATTAAAGAACATTACACAAGAAAGATTTCCATAATGAAGTGTTGTTCCAAAACCACCATTCATAAGAGGGTTAGAATTACCAAGGTAAACTATATCAAGTTCATCTATTGTACCATCATTGTTAATATCTTCATATTTTGCATCACCACCTCTGAATTCATATTGACTACTTGTACCATATGCATATGTCATTGGTAGTGGCTCGCCTCTTTCATCTACAAGAACTCTGTTGTTTTTGTCTCTGGCTACTGGAGCATTTTCCTGTTCATCAGCGATGTATTCATCATACATATATACGCCCTTGTATCTGAATCCATAGATTGAACCATATGAATTACCTTCCTGAAGTCTTGAAAGATAAGTTCCGTTTGTATAATTAAATTTAGTATTATACTTTTCAAGTACAGCATCATCAAGTTCAACAATTGTATTTACAGAATTTGAGAAGTTTAGATTTAAATCAGCAAAGAACTTACCGATTTTAATTGCTTTGTTTGCGTAGAAGTTAAACTCAAACCCGTTATTATCCATTGTGCCTACGTTACTCCATGAAATACCTGAGAAACCTGCAGAAGAAGGCATTGCAATATCTTTAAATAATAAGTCTCTGGTTCTTTTATTATATGCATTCAGGTCGAAAACAAATCTGTCATCAAGAAATGCGATATCTGCACCATAGTTGAATGAGCTTGTCGTTTCCCATTTCAGGTCTGAAAGCCTAAGAGATGTTGGGCGTGTTGCCTGCATATCCATGTAACTATCATATTTTCCATAACGGCTAAAGTGAAGATAGTCAGCACCTGGTTCATTTCCACTCATACCCCAGCTTGGTCGTATAGCAAGCATTGAAACAAATCCTTTTGCAAAATCCATAAATGGTTCGTCAGAAACAATCCATTTGGCTGAAATACCGGGGAAGTTTCCCCATTTTCTAGCATCACCAAATTTTGTACTACCATCTCTTCTTATTGTTCCGGAAACAATATATCTTGATTTATACGAATAATGTGCCCTGCTTAATATACCTACATTTCTGTAAGAGTTTCTGCTTGTACCCAAATCCTGAAGATATGCATCCTGAGAAGCATCTGTACTCGATCCGTTTGTTAAACCAAATGATGTTATACCCTGATTTGAAGATTGACCTGTTCTAACTTGTAAAGAGGCCATTAAAGTCAAACTATGATCTGTATTCTCAAATTTTGGTTGCCAGTTAATTTCATTATTTATTTGCATAGATGTATTTTGACCATCTGCATGTGAAGCTTTATTAACATTCCCGGAATTCCAGAATGAATTAGTTGCTTCCCACGGTAAGAATTGTGATGTCTTATTATTATTAACATCAAAGGTGAAATACATGTTATATCTCAGATAGTTTACATCCGGATCCATTAAGTCATAAATCAATTTGAATGTAGGAGTGATACGGAATGACTTTAGATTGTTTGATGCAAGATTTGCTAGTGCCACAGGATTAGCTAAATCTCTTTGATCAGCATTTAATCTTGAGGACCTGGAGATGGTATAATATTTATCTGTATCATTTCCTTCTCTGTCCTGAGCATAGATACTAACATTTGGCATTTTCTTGTATGCTATACCAAGAATAGAACCACCTAAATTGTAATTCCTGTCGTTATCTGAATATACAAATGAGAACTCTGAATTAAACCTCAACCTGTCTGATACAATATAGTCTAAAATTGCTCTTGTTGTAACACGATTAAAATTTGTGCCGATTACAGTACCTTTTTGATTAAGAAAACCTCCCGATACACGAAACTGCGCTCTTTCACCACCACCAAGAATTGTAAAGTTCTGGTCATTTGTATAACCTGTTCTTGAAACAGCTT
>CAZFUO010000368.1:0-2167 GCA_964522065.1 uncultured Bacteroidales bacterium
AGAGTGAATGATATGGTAGTCTTTGTACCATTTGTTGCTCCGGGCGATATTGTAGATATTCAATTGAATAAGAAAAAACACAACTATGCTGAAGGATATGTTGTTAAATTTCATAAGTATTCAAATAAAAGAAGTGAGCCGTTTTGTGAACATTTTGGTGTCTGTGGAGGATGTAAGTGGCAACACCTACCCTACTCTGAACAACTTAATTTTAAGCAAAAGCAAGTGTTTGACACATTAGAAAGAATCGGTAAAATATCTCTTCCTGAGAAAGTGGATTCAAAATATAATGATAACAGCATTACTGAAGGAACTTTTAAAATACTTGGTTCAGAAAAAACCAGGTATTACAGAAATAAACTTGAATATACATTCTCAGACAAAAGATGGCTTAGTTATGAGGATATTCAAAACGAAGAGTCATTCACAGACAGAAACGGATTAGGTTTTCACATACCGGGAATGTTTGATAAAGTTCTTGATATTAACCATTGCTGGTTACAGGAAGACATTTCAAATAAAATAAGGCTGGAGGTTAAAAAGTTCTGTAATGATAATTCATATGAGTTTTTCAATCTCAGATCACAGGAAGGCCTGATGAGAAATCTTATAATCAGAAATACTACATTAGGAGAACTAATGGTAATAGTAGTTTTTTATAAGAATGAAACCGCAAAAATTGAAGCCTTATTAAATCATATATCAGATTTATTCCCTCAAATTACATCTCTGATGTATGTTGTAAATGAAAAAGCAAACGACACTATAGGTGATCAGGATATTATCTTATTTAAGGGCAAAGACCATATTTTTGAAAAAATGGAAGATTTAAAATTCAAAATTGGTCCAAAGTCTTTTTATCAGACAAATTCAGAACAAGCATATGAATTATATAAGGTAGTTCGAGAATTTGCTTCACTTAAAGGAAATGAACTTGTCTTCGATTTATATACAGGAACCGGAACTATTGCACAGTTTGTAGCAAGTGATTGTAAAAAGGTAATTGGTATAGAATACGTACCCGAGGCAATAATTGATGCCGGAATAAACGCAGAAATTAATAATATTAACAATGCAGAATTTTTTGCCGGTGATATGAAGGATATTCTGAATAAAGAATTTATAGAAACTTACGGGAAACCCGATCTCCTAATTACCGATCCACCAAGGGCAGGAATGCATACAGATGTTATTGAAACAATATTGTATGCATCACCTGAAAAAATAGTTTATGTAAGTTGTAACCCGGCAACACAGGCAAGAGACATAGAACTCTTATCAGAAAAATACAAAGTTGTTAAAGTACAACCAGTTGATTTGTTCCCACACACACAACATGTGGAAAATGTAGTTTTATTGGAGGCTATTTTTTAGCAATAGCCTCTATTTCAACTAATGCCTGCTTTGGCAGCTCTTTAACAGCAAAGGCTGCCCTTGCAGGAAAATCAGATTCAAATTTAGTTGCATAAACTTCGTTCATCTCAGAAAACAAACTCATATCCGATAGAAAGACAGTGGTTTTTACAATGTCCTTCATCTCAAAACCCGCCTCAGTTAAAATCGCTTTTAAATTCTCAAAAACCTGCTCAGTTTGCCCGGCTATATTTTGAGATTCAATAACACCTGATATTGGATTTATTGGTATCTGTCCTGAAATGAATAACATATCTCCAGAGGCTATAGCCTGACTGTACGGCCCGATTGCTGCAGGAGCATTTTTCGTGTTTATTACTTTTTTCATCTTATTCTATAAATTTAAAAACCAAAAAGAATTCCTGAATAGCCTGCAGCAAGACCAATTAATAGATTAATCAGTTTTGTAATTAAAAAACCATTTTTTGACTCTGCAAGCAAAGGTAAAGACGAATGTCCGTCTTGTGTTATCGAATTAGCAAGTAGCACGCTAAAAGGTATACTTCCAGTGACAAATAAAGTAACAAATATCAAATGAGGTCCCGATTCAGGTATCAAGCCAATCGAAACAGCTAAAATCACAACTAACATTGGGTTATCTTTAACCCATTCTAACATAACATCTGAGTGAATAAAAAATGTAATAAATAAAAGAGCGCCAAATGTCCATAAAGCAATCTTTGGTACGTGTTGTTTAATTATATGATGCCATAAATGCTCTTCAAGAAAGTGATCACTTACGAAAATAAAAGTA
>CAZFUO010000369.1:0-2162 GCA_964522065.1 uncultured Bacteroidales bacterium
CTTCTGATGCCTTCTACTTCTACCTGAACATTGATTTCTGCTTTACTTTCTGAAATTTTAGGTGTTGTAATAAAAACACCATTGCGGGCAACTGAAATATTATCTTTAATTATAAGATTTACATCTCTGAATAAGCCTCCTCCTGTGTACCATCTTGAACTTCCTGTTTTACCGGTTGAAGCTCTTACGGCTATAATATTATCGCTATCATACTTTATGAGCTTACTTATATCTGATTCAAATCCCAAATATCCGTAATCTGTGCGGCCAATGCTTTTTCCATTTAACCAGACTTCGCCTGTTAACATAATCCCTTCGAAGTCAATAAGAACTTTCTTCTCTTTCCAGTTTGCATCTGCTTTAAAGCTTTTTCTATACCATCCTGTACTCATTGCTTTAAAACCGCGGGCTCCACCTGCAGATTGGTCCCAGGGCTGTTCGAATTGGAAATCGTGGGGTATATCCAGCTTTCTCCAGTCAGAATCGTTGAAGTCTGTATTAAAAGCATTTTCTGCTTCTCCAAAATGGAACTTCCAGTCAAAATTAAACAAAATCACTGTTCTTGGATTTTGGGTTGTATTTTGCGCTTCTAACATAAAAACCCAAAACATCAAAACAAATCCCACAATACTCCTTATTCTCATATCACATTAATTAAAAACTAACCACTAAAAACTAATCACTGCCTTCGTTATTGTATTTTCCGAATCGCAAACCAGATAGAATCCTTTTTTTAAGTTCAAAGAAATCAATCTGTTATTGTTTGGAATGTTTTTTACAATTTTTCCTGTTTCGTCAAATATTTTAAAACTGCTTTCAATTTTTGAGTGAATATATAACATATTTCTTTCTGACCATACAGTGGTATTATTGATTTTTCCGGTCTCAATATCTGTGGCATTGTCTTTGTATTCAAAACAACCCAAATCTGGACTGAGGCCGTTAAATTTTTGTCCGATATTTGTTCCTTTATCTATTATTCTGCTGTTTTTTGAAGGTCTTAAAAAACTGATCTCAGGTAGGCTGCCATCAGCTTTTCTGGCTCTTGTAAGTTGAGTATGGTCAACACTTTCAAAATCAGTATCAGAAAGTGAAATTGCTACCGGCAAAAAAGAGTTTGAAACTATAGTGCAAAGGCTTTGATTAACATCAACAATATGCTGACCAGAGGTTCTGGGGCTATATGAGAGATTGTTTTTTATTATATGACCATAGCCAGGGACATCTGCTATTTCGGCTGCTGATTTTCTGTTAAGCATACAAAAGTTTGAAGGATTTCTGTAACCTGTATTGTTATACCATATAATTCCTCCAAGATGATGATTTGAATAAAATCCTTTGTTTTTGTTGTAATAAGCTAATGAGTTTTTTACAACATGAACAGGTATTGTTGCCGGAACCTTCGGATCTGCGCTCATTCCAAAACCACCTGATTTAAAACCGGAACCGTCTCCTGCACTCTCAAATGTGCCGGGTTTATATCCATTTAAAAATGACCAGCAACTGTCTATTGTAAAAGCTGCATGGCAATTTATTAAATCAAATCCATCATCACTGTTGTACCAGGCTCTGCATCCTCTGAAGATATTTCCTGTACTTGATGTCGTGTTAACATGCCCTCCAAAACCATCAACATTTCCTCCTCTGCCACCATCTGAAATGTAGTCGTAATTGTTATATGCATCACAGTTTAATACCAGATTTTCCATACCTTTTACAAAGTAGAAGCCAATAGCCATGCCATCATGAATTGCTATATTTTCGAAAGTGTTATAATTTCCACCATCAATCCTGAAGCATTCTGATTGAGTATGTCCTACTATAGTAACTTGTGTACCGACTATTTCAAAGTTTCTGAAATGCAGATTTGATCCTGTTACATAAAAAACTATTACACGTTTACCTGAAGGTTTAACCTTTGACAAGTCAAAAATGGGTCGTTCACCGGGATATCCTAAATAACTGACTCCTTTTTTTCCTGCCCTGAAGACGTACGCCCATAATGTGCTGCTGCTATTATCCATTATCTGATTCTCAGTTAACTGATAAGTGCCTCCTCTAATGTAAACAGTGTCACCCGTATTCACGAGTGACTCTGCTTTTTTTAGACTTGCAAAAGGTGTTTCTATGCGTGCAGGCAAAGGAGTTTATCCACAAGATTT
>CAZFUO010000370.1:0-2149 GCA_964522065.1 uncultured Bacteroidales bacterium
CGACCTGATTACTGAAATATTTAAATCAAAGGCCATTCTTTTAGGTTCACCTACTGTACATAATGGTGTATTATACACAATTGCAGGATTGCTGGAATTTGTAAACGGACTGAAATTTAAAAATAAAAAAGCAGCTAGTTTTGGTACATATGGTTGGAGAGATCTATCTTCTAAAGTAATTCAAAATTCATTGAAAGAAGCTGGTTTTGAAATTATAATGGAGCCTGTTACTGCTAACTGGCGTCCGGATGAAAATCTACAGCAAAAATGTGTCGATTTCGGAAAGAAATTTGCTGAACTTACAAAGTAGTTTTTTAGTTAATAAGTATACAGGTTTAGGAGTTGATGGGTTTATCGATCTATTAACTTCTAAACTCTTATACTTTTCAACTCCTAAACCTCTAAACTTTTAATAAAGTTTGTCTGTTATCACAATGCTGTCTTTTCCTGTTACACTGTCAGTTTTAATAATACTCTCAAGAGTAAATGGCTGCTCAGTCTCTTTGTAGAGGTATATAGTTACATCTTTTCGTCTTGAGGCAGGTACAACAACAATTTCCTTTATTTTGCCATCCTGAACTTTTCCACTAACCGTTGTGTTCCCGGGAGCGTACAGTTTGAATGTTACATCCCAATCTACAGGCCAGGCAGGGAAGAGGTTGATTTTATCTCCATCTGTCTGCATCAACATTTCCTGAAGCCCAATCATGCCGGAACCGCCCCAGTTGTGATCTGGTACCCAATCGTTGCCAGGTCCCCACCATGTTGGAAATCTTCTGGGAGAATTTTCCAGCTTTTTAATTGTAATGTCAGCAGCTTCTTCTGTTAGACCAAGTCTTGCACAGAAAATATTATCCTGATGCCAGCTTTGGAAATGCTTTTGTTCTGGACGTTCAATGCCGTATTTCCAAGTGTTTATAGCAGTTTGAAGCCCCGGTTTCCCTATGCCGAATATTCCGTAAGGGAATACCGGATAAAGTTGAGGTATTTCATTATTGTTTATTCTTTCCCATGATTTTGCAGGAGCTATTACCTTTTTACCATTCATTTCCCTGTAGGAAATTTCCGGAATACGCGTAAGCATTTTTTCCCAATGTAATCTTTTTTCACTTGAAACATATGTGCTGTCGAGATCAAGAAATCTGCTTAAAACTGTTTTAAGTGCAGCAATAGTGCTGACAGGATTGGTAGCCATTTTATAAGTTTCGCAGGCAGTGCCCGGATAAATAATCAGTTTTCCATCCTGGTCAAGAGCTTTAGTAGTTCTTTTTTTGCTCAGGTATTGATAATGCTCGTCATAAAACTGCAGACTGCTCTCTATCAATGGTATATATTTAGATATATCCTCGCCTGTAAACTTATTAAGGTCTAGTATCATCAAGCAAAACTCGAAAACAGTATCCCATTGATATTCAACCCAGTCGTTGTATTCCATTCCCGGGTCGTATCCTTCTGGTCTTTTCCATCCGTACTCGTAAGCAACAGGTAAACCGAAATTTTCAATTTGTTCAGAAAATGCAGCCCCCTTATGTCCCCAATATGTCTGAGATCTGAGTTCAGCATTTTTAAGTATTCTCAGGTAAAACTCAAACTGAGATTTCATCATTTCAAAATCTCCGCTTTTTAACATTGGCCAATATACAAGCCTTTGATTTTGAGCAGTAAAGCTACCACCTCCCCATCTGCGAAAATCAGGGCTTTCTGTTCTTTTAGAATCAATAAATTTCGGGTCGAATGTAAACAACCCACCATTAAACTTAGTAGGATATTGTCCGAAAGCATTACATGCAAGCTGATATCTGAATATCTGATAGTTGCGTCCTGCCTGCCAGGTCTTTGATGCAGGGTCAGCCTCTTTTTCCTCAAGTCTGATATAGCTTTTTTCCCAAAATTCGTCCCACCATTTCAGAGTCTCTTTCCTGGCTTTATTTCCAGCCAAACTTACAGACCTAATGGTCTGAGCCAAATTTGCCTCCCACTTATCTATATCATTGTTTTCGGTATGCAAAACAAGCTCAGCTTCGTGATTGAATGCAGCTTTTTTGCTTTTTAGCCTCCAGCCTCTGAAAGGGGTTGTTGCATATATACCATCCTGATAACCATCCGGAACGAAGTTTTTCCCCTTTAATACACCACCAAAAACAAGATT
>CAZFUO010000371.1:0-2149 GCA_964522065.1 uncultured Bacteroidales bacterium
ATAAAAAATTAAACGGATTAATTCCAGAGTGATTCTGGATTTAATCCGTTTTTTTATTAAAAAAAATCTATTCAGATTTCTAATTCTATTTAATTACTTTTTTTCCTTGATTAATACAGAAGCAAGAATAGATATTGTCAGCAATCCTACAATTACTCCAAGAGAAACGAAATTGCTGATGTGGAAGTGGTAGCCCATTTCGGCTGCAAATTCGTTAATACACATTTTGAAACCGATAAAGGTAAGTATACCTGCAAGTGCAACCTTTAAGAATCTGAAGTATTGCATAATACCATTAAGTGCAAAATAAAGTGATCTGAGTCCCAGGATTGCAAAAATATTTGATGTATAAACAATAAATACATCTTTTGAAACCGAAAGAACTGCAGGTATTGAGTCTACTGCAAAGACAAGGTCGGAAGCTTCAATAAAAAGTAAGGCAAGAAAGAATGGAGTAGCATGAAGTTTGCCGTCAATCTTCTTGAAAAAGTCAGGCTTTGACATATCATCTGTAACAGGCATAAACTTTCTGAATACCTTTATTACAATGTTTTCATTAGGATTGAAAGATGAATGATCGTTTCTTTCTATCAACATTTTTGCACCTGTATATAAAAGGAATGCTCCAAAGACATACATAATCCAGTCGAACTTGTTAAGCAGAGCAACTCCGGCAAAAATAAAGATGGCTCTCATAACAATAGCACCTATAATACCCCAGAACAAGACCTTGTGTTGGTACTCAGGTGCAATTTTAAAGAAGCTGAATATTAAAATGAAAACAAAAAGATTATCTATACTTAGAGATTCTTCAATAAGATAAGCGGTGAAAAATTCCAATCCGCTTTGTTTGCCTAAGAAGATCCAAACTCCGATATTAAAAACAACAGCAAGACCAATCCAGAATGCGCTCCACTTCAGGGCACTCTTAATTGTTGGAGTTGTGTCCTTTTTGTGAAATACAAACAAATCTAATACAAGCATCACAACCACAAAAGCTATGAAGCCTATCCAAAAGCCAATACCAATTTCCATTTTTTTTAAATAATTAATTGTTAACCGTACTAATAGCAGTATCCTAAAAAACGATACAAAAATAACTAAAAATCAGCCAGACTGCAAAACCTCATTTAGTCTTATGTTATTGAGCTAAAATCTGATATCTTTGCACAAAATATATTACGATGATTGATACTATAAGACAGGCTGAAACCGAAAAAACAATTCTTGTAGGTTTGATTACAAATAATCAACCTGAAAATAAGGCTAATGAGTATCTTGATGAGCTGGCTTTTCTTGCCGAAACCGCGGGCGCGGTTCCGGTTAAAACCTTTCTACAAAAACTTGACTTCCCAAATCCAAAAACGTTTGTCGGTACAGGCAAGCTTGATGAAATACGTGTTTATGTAGAAGACAATGAGATAGGTATGGCTATATTTGATGATGAATTATCATCAAAACAGGTGAAAAACCTGGAAAGTGAGCTTAAAATTAAAATACTTGACAGAACTAATCTGATACTAGATATTTTTGCGAAAAGAGCGCAAACTGCGCATGCAAAAACTCAGGTTGAACTTGCTCAATATAAATATTTATTACCCAGACTTACCAGAATGTGGACTCACCTTGAACGTCAGAGAGGTGGTATTGGTATGAGAGGGCCTGGTGAAACTCAGATAGAGACAGACCGAAGGATAATTCTGGACAAGATTTCATATTTGAAAGAAGAACTCAGGCAAATAGATAAGCAAAAGTCAACTCAGAGAAAGAACAGAGGTAAAATGGTTCGTGTGGCTTTGGTTGGTTATACAAATGTTGGAAAGTCGACATTAATGAATGTACTAAGCAAATCTGATGTTTTTGCTGAAAACAAACTTTTTGCCACACTTGATACTACTGTAAGAAAGGTTATTATTGACAACTTGCCATTCCTGCTTACCGATACTGTAGGTTTTATAAGAAAACTTCCACATGATTTGGTTGAGTCTTTCAAGTCAACTCTTGATGAAGTTAGAGAATCTGACCTCCTGCTGCATGTTGTAGATATATCACATGTCGGATTTGAAGAACAGATAGATGTGGTTAAAAACACATTGTCTGAGTTGGGTGCTGAAGATAAACCATCAATATTAATTTTTAATAAGATTGA
>CAZFUO010000372.1:0-2148 GCA_964522065.1 uncultured Bacteroidales bacterium
TTATCAGAAATACGGTCGAAAACCACTACAACAAATATAACCACAATAGCAACAACCAATAAAATGCTAATATATTTTTGTTTCATATCAACGCTTATTAATGTCTATGCATATCAGTTTTTTAGAATCTCTCAACAACATAAAACCGTCAGCAATGGCCAGAGGTGCCCATGCATCGTGTCCCTCAAACAGTTTTATTTTATCAAGCTCCTCATAACCCTTAAAGCTCTTCTTAATAATATAAAGGGTTGCATCATCGTTCAAAAGATAAAACTTATCGTCAGCCAGTATGTATGGTCCCAGTCCAAACCTCGACTCACTGCCACTGGTCCAAACAACATTTGCAGGGTCATCAGCCTTTACACAAACCAGCTGGTTTCTGTAGCTTTTAGCATCCTTGGGCATTATACCAAATAAATGTCCGTCCAGCAAAACCGGTGTTTGCTGTTCGCTCGAAAGCCCGCTGCCAGGTTTGAAGCTTTTTATACTGTCAGCCTTAATTTTCCCATTGCTTTCTGTCAGCTGCATCATCATAGTGCCCGCACCATAGCCGGCAGTCAGGAAGATTTTTCCGTCAGGCATACCAACAGGAGACGGAGCAACAACAGACTTGTTCCACAAAGAAGACTTCCAGATAACCTCACCAACGTTGCTTCCTTCTGACGAAACCCCGACAACACCACCTACTGCACTGTACAAAAACATTTTAATGCCCTTAAAAGTATATGGCATTACAGACGAGTGAGACATTTTCCATTTATCAGGGTTAGGAGTCTCCCATACAACCTTGCCTGTATTGCAATCGACACCTATAAGCAATGCCTTACCCCCGGTCGCTATGATTGCGGTATCACCTCTGAGTATGGGACATTGCCCTGTGTACCACAAAGGAATTTCACTCTGATAGTCTTTTGCAATATCAAGGCCCCATTTAAAATCACCGCTTTCCCTGTCAAGACACATAACATGTCCTCTCGGTCCAATGGTAAGTATAAACTTTTCATTTACTGCCGGAACCGTACGCGACATACCGTGGTTGCGTTTTATCAAAATTTTATATCCTCTTTTCCAAAGCTCTTTACCGCTTGTAAGCGAAAAACATCTAAGCATATCAGCCCTTGATGTTTCGTCATAATCGAGAACATATACTTTACCACGAAAAATTGCTGCGCCCGAGTGACCTTCACCCAACTCAGCAGACCAGACTATGTCAGCTTTATTATCTTTAAATTTGTCTAAAAGTGCACCAATCCCCGCTTCTAATGCCCCCGTATAATAAACTTGTCTAAAAGTGGTTGAACCGAATGCTTTATATTATCTGAATTTGCACCTCTGAATTGTGTCCAGGTATCTTTGAGATCTGAGGTTTCGTCGGCAAATTTTTCGAAAATATCACCAATATTTACAGTCTCGGTACTGGTCTGAGTTATATCAGACTCGTCATTACCGGGTACTGAGGGCACCATAGATCTTGTCGGATCTGTGAAAACCCAGTATCCGACAGCTACTAATGCCAGCAATATTAATAAATACGGCAGCCACTTCATTTAAAACACCATCATTTGTTTTTAATGTCAAATGCCATCAAAGCATTGCCGTGTCTTACGTAAAGTGTGGCATTTCTTATTACCAGGTGTGCCCAGTGCTGTTCTGAGCCAAGCTTAATATTGGTTTTGCTAATAATTTTGAAACCGCCGGCCTCAGGTTTAAGCAAAGCCAGTTCGCCCTTTTCAGTGTAAACGTATAGCAAATCTTCAGCTTCTATAACAGTACCTTTATCAAGCTCTGTAGATTCCTGTTTGATTTCACCGGTTTCCCAATCTACACAAAACCACTTTCTGTTTCTGTCGCCCGAAGCATAGATATAGCCATTGTACAAAATTGCACCGCCCAACTGTGGATCGACAGTTTTATTTGTCCATACAGTTGTTGCTGCAGTGCCCTCTGCGTTAAGGTTGATACGTTGACCACCTTCTGCATAACCGCTGAAAATATAAAGACTACCTTTATAATAAATAGGACTGTTTGGGTGAATACCTCTCTGGTTGGCATAAGGATGTGACCAAAGAAGTTTTCCTGTGTTAGCATCAAGGCCAACAACATTTTGTCCCATCATATTAATAAGCATCTTTTTGCCGTTATGATTAA
>CAZFUO010000373.1:0-2147 GCA_964522065.1 uncultured Bacteroidales bacterium
TCCATGTCCACTACTATTGTAAAACAGAGCATTATAAGAATTTGCCAATCCATGAATACGCCTGTTACACCATGAAGCAAGGCATTCACCTTCTTTTTCTACAGTCGGATTTTTAACCCATGTTGCTACAGAAAAAGATCCATTCCAGGCAAGTCTTTCAGGTACAGCCTTGTCAAGTAAAAGCTCTCCTTTTTCAAATTTAACAGCTTTATTACCCTTTTCATCTTTACCTACTGACACTTCTCCATTCATTGTAAAAATGCCGCCAAGGGTACCAGTATTTGGAATAACGTTAACCCCGTCTTTTTCATTAATATTTTTAACATCAAACTCTACAAGCATTTCCTTTTTTGTAACAGCACCAGGTCCTTCAGCAGAAGGCTTGTTTTTTAACATAAGAGGTAAGTCGAATATGTCTTCATATATCTTAATATTCCAAACAGCAGCGAACAATCCGGTTTTTTCAGTACCAAGTATAGTTAGTTTAAAATATCTTGCACTTACATAATTGTCGTCAAGCATTGGGCTACCTGCAGTGTGGTTAGCCGATTTATCAGCATAAATTGACCATGTTTTTCCATCTTTGGAATGCTCAATTTTGTACATGTAATAATAACTTGCAAATTCAAATTGTGTAGCAATCCTGCCTACTTTTTTCACTCTTCCCAAATCTATTGTCAGATTTTGCGGAAATGTGTTATCACCTGCCTTCCACATGGTTGCATTATTATTGTCAACAGCATAAGAAGATTGGTACATATAATCATATTGCATTGACTTAAGATGATAACTTGATGAAGATAAGGTCTTTGCACAGTATGCTAAATCTTCGGGAGTGTCAGATTTTATAAAATTCATAATACCCTTATGAGATGGTATTACTTTTCTTATAGTACTATCATTTTCAAAAATCAGACTATCTATACATACCTGCCTTGACATTCCACCCCTTGTAAAAGGATAGTCATGTCTGTGATATACAATGTAATAATCATTATTATTTTTCAGTACCGAGTGATGACCTGGTCCGTGTACCGAACCATCTTCGTTTGTAGCAAGTATAGGATTGTTTGCACCAGGCTTAAAAGGACCGTAAGGATTGTCTGAGTACGAATATCTTACATTGTAGGTTTCGTCGTGACAAGAAGCGCCGGAATACATTAAAATATATTTGCCATTTCTTTTAAGCATATAAGCTGCCTCAAAAGGTTCGGGAGTTTGACTTAATGGAATGTTTACAGACTCTTTCATCTCACCCATAGATTTATTGTCAAGCTGCCCTACAGCATATCCCTTATTGTAATGAACCCATGTGCCCCAGTATGAATAGATTTTTCCATCGTCATCTCTGAAAAATTGTGCATCAAGTGAAGGGAAACCGCGAACAGGATAACCATTTGGTATTACCGGCTTGTCGTCTTTGTGCAATTTAGTCCATGGCCCGGTTGGTGATTCAGAATAATAGCCATAGATATTGCAACCTGCCTGACAATTACCAAAATAAAGATAATACAAGCCATTATCGCCTTTAATGATGTCAGGAGCCCAATAATTTCTTAAATTGATTGATGAAAGTGATGGAATATCCATCGTGTAATTATACCAGTTCTGCAAGTCTTTGCTGTACCACAGAGTAGGAGCACCTGAAGCCAGCATTTCATTATCTGTGGTTGCATATATGTAATAAATATCATCAAACTTAACTATAGTAGGGTCAGCAAAATAGCCAGGCAGAAGCGGATTTCCCGCCCCTGCTGAATTATTCTTTACCACCTCACCAGCAATCAGGTTTCCGGTAATTAATACAAACAATAAAACCAGAAAGCAAAACCTGTTCTTCATAGTATTAGTATTAAATAATTATAGAAATTGACACCTGTCATTTACCCCGTAACCGGCGTTTAGCGAAGCGCTTGGCATTTAGGCGTAGCCGCATGGCATTTAGTGAAACGCCCGGCGCTATTTATTTCCCACTCTCCTTCACGATAACATCATGCGCCCCACCTTCAATTATACTTGTTGAAGATACAAGTGTTAGTCTGACTTCCGATTGTAATTCTTTCAGATTAGTTACGCCACAACTACACATAGTTGACTTTATTTTACCAAGAGTCTGATCAAGATTATCTTTAAGTTTTCCTGCATAT
>CAZFUO010000374.1:0-2128 GCA_964522065.1 uncultured Bacteroidales bacterium
TACAAATTTATATCATTTTCGTGAGACCACGAAAATGATCATATTTACAAATTCCTTCTGTTTTAAATAATTTTGTTAAATCGGAGTTCAATACCAGCCAGCAAGAAATATTACCCCCTCAAAATCTTCTCCATCTTCTTCCCCTGCGCCAATTCGTCAATCAGCTTGTCGAGGTATCTTACTTTTTTGGTTAGAGGGTTTTCGATTTCTTCGATTTTGTAGCCGCAGATGGTGCCTTTGATTAGGGAGGCGTTGGGGTTGAGGGTGGCACGGTCGAAGAAGGTTTCGAACGTAACATTCTCATCTATGAGTTTTTGCAGGTCGTTGGTATCAAACCCGGTTAACCACTCAATGACCTGATGGAGTTCGTCCAGGGTCCTGCCCTTGCGCTTCACTTTCTCAATGTAAAACGGATAGACGGAGGCAAATGTGATCATTGCCATGCGCTGGTTGTGTTTCGCGGTTTCTTTCATTGTGGGAATTTAAGTTAAACGACTTATTCTGCCTTTTGCCAATGGATTTTATTTATCGTAATGATATCTACAACTGTAAATTAAGATCTCTTCATCCTTCACTTGATAAACCAATCTATGCTCTCTGTCAATTCTACGTGACCAAAACCCGGATAAATCATACTTAAGGGGCTCCGGTTTGCCTTTACCTTCAAATGGAGTTCTTTGTATATCCCGAATTAACTCGTTGATTTTTTTCAACATATTCTTGTCCTCCGTGAGCCAGGATGTATAATCCTCCCAGGAGATTTTCGAGAAAGTAATAATCATTTCTCTTCTATAAGATTCTTACGAACTTTCTTTCCTTCTTTTATTTGCTTAATTGACTCGTAAAGTCTGTCAGCATTTGCTTTAGAACTTAATAAATGCACAGTCTCCATTATCGAATTATATTCGTCCAATGAAATCAGGACTGTGCCATTACCTGTTCCTCTTTTGATGATCAAGGTTTCATTATTTTCTTCAACTTCATCAAGATACTTTTTTAATCCTGTCCTGAATTCGGTGTAATTCGCTGCAATCATGTCTGTGTACATTAAAGTTATTAATCACGTACAAATATAAGTACTTATTTAATAACTTACAACTCCTGAAACAAAACTAAACCTGGCATTGTTATTTGGTTTTATCAACGTTAAAGCATGCCCGGTTATTTTTTCGAGGTTAAAGGATTTTTCAACTGGGTAGTAGCACTAACCACTTGACTATTTTCTTTCTTCAACTTAGCTTTCAGATATTTCCAATAGTTGCGGTTTTTTTATTTCTATTAAAATTAATTATACATGTATCAGAAGAATTGATAAATTTGTCATATGAAAAGAGTATTATCCATATTGATTTTAATGCTGTTTGTAAATTTTATTGCGAAACCGCAAACAGTTGTAGTAAACGCTGATGGTACGCACTCGATTGCTATTGATAATGGTAGCACATCGCTTATCGTCAATCCCGATGGTTCGCATACGACTGTAATAAATAATGGTAATTCATCTCTTATAGTTAACCCAAATGGCATGCATTCCACAGTGATTAACAATGGTAGTACTTCAACTACCGTTAATCCAGATGGAACACATTCGACAAATATTAATATTGAGGTTTCAAAGACTGTCGTTAATACTGATAGATCGCATAAGACTCTTAAAACAAAAAAGAAAAACAGCCCCTCGATAGGTAGGTCAGATTCAATCAAAATCAAGAAAATACGCAAGTTAAATCCCAATTTGGGCATAAAATCTTATTTGAAGGCTATTTGATTAAGACAAAAAAATCAAAAAAAATATGACAGAATTTTGGGAGACAAGTTTTAAAGATAAACGAGAAATGTGGGGCTGGGTTCCGGCTGATTCTGCTATTGAAACACTAGAATTATTTAAAAAGTATGGACTAAATAAAATCCTTATTCCTGGATTTGGATATGGTAGAAATGCCAAAATATTCGCTGATAATAGATTTGAGGTAACCGGGATTGAGATATCCGAAACCGCAATTGATTTAGCAAAGGCTCACTTTGATGATAGCGTAAAAATATATCATGGCTCTGTGGGCTCGATGCCGTTTGATAATGAATTGTATGATGGAATATTCTGTTATGCATTAATCCATTTGTTAAGTGC
>CAZFUO010000375.1:0-2111 GCA_964522065.1 uncultured Bacteroidales bacterium
GCGGTGTTAAATCAAGCCCGGGAACAATATTGATATCAGTTACATACAATAAACTAGCCAGCCAGGGGAAAAAACCAGCCAATACTACCAGCCAGCCGTTCATTCTGAACCCATGTTTATACTTTCTGATATATCCAATCAGATATATAGTTGCCATAAACAACATAATATAACTATAACAGAAATAGCCTACCCAAAACCAGAAGCCGTGATAATACTTCATAATATTTGAAGTCGGGTCTATTCCGGAAAATCCTGTCCAGATAAGATTGTGATACTCGTTAGTGAAAGTAAAAATCAGAGTAACAATTGGATTTAAAAACAAATATATTATCTGTACAGGTCTTTTTATAAAGAAATTTCCGGTAAACTTTAACACGAATAAATAATATAATACCGGTGATGTCGTAGCCCCTAAATATGCAACTTTAGACCAGAATATCTTAAGTGGTACAGTTTGAGCAGAAGCCTCAAGAAAAACAAAGAAAACCCACACACCTGCAGATAGCAGCAGGTATGCTAATTCTTTTGCTCCTAAAACCTCTTTCTTCTGAAACGAGTAAAAAGACAGAAAAAAACAAATTATGGACGATATCAGAAATACCAGTGCATAAACAGTTATTTGCATATAATTTATTTTTTATAGTTGATCCATGTAAGTTTATGCCATAAGCTCTCCAGGGGTCCCTTATTGTGATGCTTTAGCCAAATACGGCAAAACCAAGCCTGAAACAAAAATAGTAAAATTCCAATCAGTAATGAATAAGTTGCACCAGTATATTCATAAAGTCCCAACGCAAAACCGTAATAAATAAATGCACCCAATATTGACTGCATAACATAACTGGTTAAACTCATTCTGCCAAAAGGTATAAGAGCATCTATTATCTTCTTCATTATTTGAGACTTATACAGCAAATAGATAATAGAAACCCATAAGAAAGTCATAGCAAGATTATACCAGGATTCAATCATTCTTGAGAATGGTTTTATTGCATTACTTCCATCAAAAATTTCAATTATATCCTTTCTGAAAAAGACAAAAACTAAAGTTAAAGCTAAAGAAATCCACAAAATCACTTTCCAAAACCTGTCACTCTTTAAGGAATGAATAAAAAGTTCTTTCCTTCCAAGGAGCATTCCAAGCATAAATAATGCCGGAGCCTGGAAAAACCGCCCCTTATTCCAACTCCAGATATAAACAGCCAGCTTACCGCTAGTAAAATTACCAACAACCATATCTATAAAAGAATCACCGCCCTGGGTAATAGAAGCAAGATGAAAATATTCAGAACTTTTTACCTGCAGGGGTACATATGTGCTATCAAGAAGACTATAAATAAACTGATACATAAAAGCAGGTTGCAAAAGCAATACTACTGCGACAATTAACAGAACTTTATTCCTAAGCCTGCAAACAGGCAATATTGCCAAACCCATCAAAGCATACATATTTAAAATATCACCCTGATAAAAAATGGTATTAAACAGTCCAAAAAGAAACAAAAGAAATAATCTCCACAAAAATCGCATTCTAAAGTCAACTCCCCTTTCAGCTTGCCTAGTATCCATCAGGTTGAAAGTAAAACCAAATAGTAATGCAAAAATGGCATATGATTTACCAGAAAATAAAAAACCAAAAAAATCAAAAATACTCTTATCCAACGCTTTCATCCAGTCAGGCAAAAACTCAGGCAAATAATAAAAATCAAAATGTTCAAGGTTATGCAACAATAGAATAGACATTATGGCAAATCCCCTTAGTGCATCTACAAAATCAATTCTGTTTTTCTTCAGATAGTTTTCCATTTCTTTTTGGTATTAAATCACGCAAAAATAAGTCAATATGCCATTTAACAAAACATTTTTAATCAATATTTCATGAATCAGGTCAAATATGTTTTAAAACATCTAAAATTAATAGCTTAACCGTTTAAACCAAATCAAAATTAGACATTCTAAACTACATTCAAATGAAAATGGAACAACTATCATAAAAAAAACACTATTATGTCTGATGCTGTTATCAGTAACATATACCTTCTCGCAAAAGCCCGTAATTAAAGTTGACATTAATTACGGAGAAAGATCTCTGTATGAAGTAAATGAAC
>CAZFUO010000376.1:0-2094 GCA_964522065.1 uncultured Bacteroidales bacterium
TTACCATAACAAACTGCTTTGTTAGCGGTTTCGACAGGGAGACAATGATTTCGGGTGAGTATAAAACAGACGAGCCGCAGGCACCTGATCAGGGATTTAATACAGGCAGAATAAAATTTGGAACCGAGTCAAGCGGTGGTTTTAAAAATATTACCATTTCAAACTGCGTTTTTCAACAATGCAGAGGTATAGCTTTGGAAAGTGTAGATGGTGGAAGTATGGAAGACATCAATATAAGCAATATTACAATGAGAGATATTGTAAATGCTCCGATATTTCTAAGACTTGGTGCAAGAATGAGAAGCCCTCAGGGAACCGCGATGGGCAAAATGCGTCGTATATCAATAAGTAATATTGAATGTTATAATGCTGATTCGAGATTTAGCAGTATAATTAGCGGTATTCCGGGTTATCTGATTGAGGATGTTACATTAAGTAATATAAGAATTACATATAAAGGTGGTGGAACTGAAGAAATGGCAAAATTAAGTCCCCCGGAGAACGAAAAGCTTTATCCTGAGCCCTGGATGTTTGGAACGATTCCTGCATCGGGATTTTTTATCAGGCATGCAAGAAATGTAAAATTACACGATATAGACCTGAAATTTTTAAAGAAAGATGTACGTCCGACTCTTTATCTTGATGACGTACATAATATATCTGTTTTAAGGCTTACAAGTGAAGCCGAACCTGAGGCGCAAAGAGTAGTTTCAAATAACGTAAGTGGTTATACCGATAAAAACTGACAAATATGAAAGCAACAGAATTATTCAGAAAGTATGTGCATTACTTCAACCTTGAGACTGAACTTGACAGTCCTGAGATAATACATGAAGAAATTGAAAAAGGGGTTCTGTTTAAAGGAACTAATCTTTGGATTCTGGTTTTTGCAATAATAATTGCATCTCTGGGACTTAACATGAACTCGACTGCTGTTATAATTGGTGCTATGCTTATTTCTCCGTTAATGGGTCCAATAAATGGCATTGGGTATAGTGTGGCAACGTATGATATGGATCTTTTTAAAAGATCAATAAAGAGTTTTGGTTATGAGGTTGTTGTGAGTCTTGTTGCTTCTACCGCCTACTTTGCTTTGAGTCCTGTATCTACTGCTCATTCGGAATTGCTGGCAAGAACCAGCCCGACAATTTATGATGTTTTAATTGCTTTGTTTGGTGGTCTGGCCGGGATTGTAGCTATAAGTAGTAAACAAAAAGGCAATGTAATACCGGGCGTGGCAATTGCAACAGCACTTATGCCGCCTCTTTGTACTGCAGGATATGGTCTGGCGACAGGTCAATTTGAGTTTTTCCTTGGTGCATTTTACTTGTTTACAATCAATTCTGTTTTTATTGCAATTGCATCTGTAAGCATTTCACAAATTCTGAAATTTCCTATAAGATCAAATATTGAGAATTCTCAAAAAAGAAGAATAAACAGGATTATTTCGGGTGTAATTATGATTGTACTATTACCAAGTATTTATTTTGGTTACAAACTTGTTCAGAAAGAGCAATTCAGAGAAAAGGCAAATACCTATATATCTGATATTAGCACTTATGAGGGTAATTACCTTTTAAATAGTGAAGTTAATCCTGATAATAATTCAATTCTGCTGGTTTATGGAGGTCTTGACCTTACAGAAGATCAAAAATCTGGTATAAAGGAAAAATCAAGTTTGTTTGGTTTGAAAAATGCTGAAATTATCGTTAAACAAGGGCTTTCATTTGAAGGTATAAGTGAGAAAAACCTGGAAATGGTTAAGCTGAGAGAAGAATTAAACAAAGTAAATACAGGATTGAAAGCCAGAGAATTTCAGCTGGACAGTATTAAAAAGAGAACTTATTACGGGCAGGCAATACTTAATGAGGTGAAAGTGCTTTTCCCGCAGATAAGTAGTTGTACCTATGCCGAATCTGCTGAGTTTAACGATACAACCAAGGTTCCACAGGATGTTTCGTTGGTTTATTTTAAAACGACAGAAATTGTTGACAATAGCAGCAAAGAAAAAATTAATGAATGGATAAAAAGAAGACTCTCAATAGAAAGACTGAAAGTTATTTATGAATGACTTTTGTCTTTGCCTGAAAGGGT
>CAZFUO010000377.1:0-439 GCA_964522065.1 uncultured Bacteroidales bacterium
TTCAGATACAGAAACCCTGTTTTATGTAAAGATGATATAGTTATTGCTATTTCTCAATCTGGTGAAACCGCTGATACATTAGCTGCTGTAGAACTTGCATTAAGTCAGGGAGCATTTGTTTTTGGTATTTGTAATGTTGTAGGATCGTCAATACCCCGTATAACAAATTCAGGTTCTTATACTCATGCAGGTCCGGAAATCGGAGTTGCGTCTACAAAAGCATTTACAGCTCAGACTACAGTTTTGTCATTAATAGCATTGACAATTGCTCTTGAAAAGGGAACTATGGATCAGAAGCTTTTTGAAAGCAGAGTTGCTGAGTTGGCAACAATTCCCGATAAAATGGAAGAAACTCTTAAAGTGAGTGACTATATTGAGAAATTCTCAAGAATATTCACATATGCTAAAAACTTTATTTATCTGGGTAGAGGTTACAATT
>CAZFUO010000377.1:464-2093 GCA_964522065.1 uncultured Bacteroidales bacterium
CTATAGCTTTAATAGATTCTGAAATGCCAACAGTCGTTATTGCTCCAAATAAAGGCATGTATGACAAGGTGGTAAGTAATATACAGGAAATAAAGGCTAGAAAAGGCAAGGTTGTTGCCATCATAACCAAGGGAGATGAAACAATAAAATATCTGGCTGATTTTTATATAGAGATTCCTGAAACTGAAGAATGTTTTGTGCCCCTTTTGGCTGCTTTGCCATTACAATTAATGGCATATTATATTGCAGTCGTAAAAGGATGTGATGTCGATCAACCAAGAAATTTAGCTAAATCTGTTACTGTTGAGTAAATATGAGTGAAAATATTAAACACGAGTGTGGAATTGCTTTAATCAGACTTCTAAAACCACTCGAGTATTATCAGGTAAAGTACGGAACATGGCAATATGGTTTGCAAAAACTTTATTTGCTTATGGAAAAACAACATAACAGAGGTCAGGAAGGTGCAGGTATGGCCTGTATTAAACTTGATATGAAGCCTGGAGAAGAGTATATTAATAGAGAAAGAGCTTCAGGCTCTCACGCTATTAATAAATTATTTGAAGGACTTGCAAATACTTACGGAAAAAATAATTCCGAATTGGTTAACGATCCGGGTTGGTCTAAGGATAATCTGCCTTTTTGTGGTGAATTATACATGGGGCATCTCAGGTATAGTACTACCGGAAAGGAAGGCATACAGTATATTCATCCATTTTTGAGGAGAAATAACTGGAAATCGCGTAACCTTTGTATGTGTGGTAATTTCAATCTGACAAATGTTGGTGATATCACCAAAAGGTTGATTGATAAAGGTCAACACCCAAGAGATACAGGTGATATGTTTCTTATGCTTGAGACTGTAGGTCATTATCTTGACAGAGAAGTTCAGAAGGAATTTGATAATCTTGAAAATGAGGGTAAAGAAAATATTGCCCGAATTATCGAAGAACAATTGGATATTACCGCGGTTTTGAAGAAATCATCTGCAGATTGGGATGGTGGATATACTATTTGCGGCATGTTAGGCCATGGCGATTCTTTTGTTTTCAGAGATCCCTGGGGAATAAGGCCTGCTTTCTGGTATTCAGATGACGAAATAGTGGTTGTTGCTTCCGAAAGGCCTGTAATTCAAACTGTAATGGGTGTAGATGGTAAAGATGTACATGAAATTGACCCTGGAAAGGCATTGATTATTAAAAAGAATGGTCGTATTGTTCATGATGATGTAAGAGAGCCTCAGGAAAGAAGATCTTGTTCTTTCGAGAGAATTTATTTTTCCAGAGGTAGTGATGAGGCTATATACAAGGAAAGAAAAAAGCTGGGTTCGCTTCTTACTGAGCCTATTCTAAAAGCTGTTGATTACGATATTGAACATACTGTTTTTTCATTTATACCAAATACGGCTGAAGTTGCTTTTTTTGGAATGAGTCAGGGACTTGAAGAATATATAAACAATAAGAA
Organism: uncultured Bacteroidales bacterium; assembly: GCA_964522065.1. Lineage (GTDB taxonomy): Bacteria > Bacteroidota > Bacteroidia > Bacteroidales > UBA1402 > UBA8389. The sequence goes on from CAZFUO010000377.1 coordinate 1,929, forward strand.
GAAAGAATTGCTGAAGAACAAAGCAGGTAAACTTTCAGATAAGGAGATTGACAGTATTCTTTCAATGCATGCAAGAACAGAAAAAGTCGCAATTAAAGATATTAAGCTAAGAACATTTATTGCTCAGCAGGGGGGAAGAAATGACCTTGCTGCTCACGTCTATGA
>CAZFUO010000378.1:0-2088 GCA_964522065.1 uncultured Bacteroidales bacterium
GACCTGTAACTCCGCCTTCGAGTGCTGCTATACGTTTTTCGAAAACATCCGTAGTAGGGTTTTGAAGTCTTGTATAAATGTTTCCGAACTTTTTTAATCCGAACAAATCGGCTCCGTCTTTAGCATCTTCAAATACATATGATGTTGTCTGATATATCGGAACCGCTCTTGAATGAGTAGTTTTATCTACTTCCTGACCAGCATGCAGCTGGATTGTTTCAAAATGTAATTTCTTTGTTTCCACTGTAGTAATATTTTGTATTTTTGACTAATGCAAAGTTAGTTGAACTGATTATAAATATAATACCATAATGAGGGTATTTTGTTCACTTGTAACAAAATTATCGCTGTCTCGTCTTTTTAGCATGAATCTTCTAAAAAACATTTAAGTGAAAAAAGTTTTGCTTTCTACTTTGTTGTTCATCAACATTTTTGCAATTGCCGGACAGGAAAAGAAATCTTTGGTGGCCACCAGAATAAGCCAGCCAGTTGTTATTGACGCTGTCCTTGACGAGCCCGTTTACAGAACTACTTTACCAGCTAAAGACTTTATTCAATTGCAACCTTATAATGGTAAGCCATCTATGCAGCCTACCGAAGCCTGGATTTGTTATGATGAAAATGCTGTGTATGTCGGGGCAATGATGTACGATAGTAATCCTGACAGTATTTTTAATTATCTGTCTGAAAGGGATAATATTGGCATGTCCGACTATTTTGGTATTTATATTGATCCTTATGACCAGGGTCAGCTTGCTTATGGCTTTTTTATAACTCCGGCAGGTGTACAGGTTGATATAAAAGCAGTTAAAGATGGTGATGGAGATAATGAAAACTCAGATTGGAATGCTGTCTGGGAAAGTAAAACTTCAATAACTGATAAAGGTTGGATAGTAGAGATGAAAATACCTTACTCGGCTTTGAGATTTTCTGAAAAATCAGGAGAGAGTTGGGGCCTGAATATGTTTAGAAATATTAGAAGATCTAATTCAAATAATTCCTGGAGTTTTATTGACAGGAATGGTTCAGGTTTTATACATCAGGAGGGTAAACTTACAGGTATTAAGGATATTAAGCCACCTTTAAGGTTATCATTCAGTCCTTATATTTCTTCATATTACGAAACTAAAAGTGCCGGAGGTGATTTTCTTTATAAAGCAGGCCTTGATCTAAAGTATGGTATAAATGAGAGCTTTACTCTTGATATGATGCTTATACCAGACTTTGGACAGATACAGTCTGACGATCAGGAGTTAAATCTTACTCCCTACGAGTTGTATTTTGATGAGAAAAGGCAGTTTTTTACCGAAGGAACCGAATTGTTTGAAAGGGCTGATTTGTTTTACTCAAGAAGGATAGGAGCGGCTCCGAAGTTTTCTGCTGATGAAAATTTGGGTACTAATGAGATTGTTTCGAGTAATCCGAGTGAAACTCAGTTGATAAATGCTACAAAAATTTCTGGAAGAAGCGGAAAAGGATGGGGCATAGGTGTGCTAAATGCTATGTCTTTGCCTTCTTATGCTACAATTACTGACACAACTGCAGGTGTAGACAGAGATGTTGTGGTACAGCCATTTACAAACTATAATGTTGCTGTGGTAGATAAGTCTCTGAAAAATAACTCATTTGTAAGTTTGATTAATACTAATGTTTCGATGTTTGACAATCCTTTCAGGGCTAATGTAACGGCCACTGAGTTTGTTTTAAGAAATAAAGGGATGTCATGGTCTGTAAGTGGAAAGGGAGGTTTTTCTACCAGAGGTGATAATGAAATGGAAAATGGATATGGTGGTTATCTGAGTTTAAGTAAGGACAAGGGAAAACTTCATTATGGTATATCTCAGGGTGTTATAAGCGATAAGTTTAATCCTAACGATCTGGGTTATTTGCAACATAATAATGAGGTTTCGACTGAGGCTTATGTTTATTATCAGGAAGTAAAGCCTTTCTGGATAATCAGAGAGGTTAATGGAAATATTAGTACTGATTATTCAAGATTGTATAATCCTGATGCTTTTTCTAACTGGAGAAATAGTTACAATTTTAATGTTAATTTCAAGAGAAATATTTCAATAAATATGAACGGTG
>CAZFUO010000379.1:0-2083 GCA_964522065.1 uncultured Bacteroidales bacterium
ATGTAAACTGGTGGATAACATCTGCACTTGAGTCAAATATCGGTTTAAATGCTATAGCACAATGGTGTTCAGCATTAAACAACAAAACATTTCACGGACTGGGTACAGGAAAACTTTATACAAATAATATTCAAATGCCACTAAAGCTAGATGGTCAACACCTGTGGTTTATGAATTACAGAAGGGCAATAAATATAGAAGGGCAAATATATACACCTGAAGACATATTTAATAATAAGCCTGAAGACATTTTCAAAGACAGAAATATTAAACTATTAACTGACTTTCTAAAACAATGGTATTCACAAAGCCAGTATATAGAAATCCAGACATCAGGCAGCACTGGCAAACCAAAGACAATAAAAGTAAGCAAAACGCAAATGCTTAACAGCGCGTCGGCTACTTGCAAATACTTCAATCTTAAAGAAGGAGATAAAATACTTTTATGCCTCTCACTCGATTATATTGCAGGCAAAATGATGGTAGTAAGAGCCATTCAATCAGGGCTTAACCTATATTACTCCCCACCCGATGGTAATCCGCTTAAATATACAGACCAAAGTTTCAGACTTATTTCAATGGTTCCCATACAGGTTTATAATACACTTCAGAGCAAAACCGAAACCGCAAAACTACTGAAATCAGATATTCTTCTCATAGGAGGAAGCGCACTGAATAAAGATTTAGAAAATCAACTTGAAAATATGCCTGTAAATGCATACGTCTCTTACGGTATGGCAGAAACACTATCACATATAGCGTTAAGAAAAATACAGGCAGACAAAAACAATACACATTACAAGCCATTACCTGATGTAGAAATATCATTGTCAGAATCGGGAACACTTATTATAAACGCACCCCAAATAACAGATACAACAATTTTCACCAACGACTTAGCTGAAATCTATCCCGACGGAACTTTTAGCATAACCGGCAGAAAAGATAATGTAATTATATCAGGCGGTCTGAAGTTTCACATTGAAGACCTGGAAAGCGAATTACACAGCCTTGTAAATCAACCATTTGTAATTACTTCTGTAAATGATACTAAATTTGGAGAAATCATTGTTTTGGTAGTAGATAAAGACATCAACATCAAAGCAATAACAGAACACCTACCCGAATACAGGATACCTAAAATAATAGCCCGTATCAATGAAATACCATTGACAAACACAGGCAAAATAAACAGACTGAAAGTAAAGGAAATAATACAGTCGGGTGACTATACTAATCTTTATAAATAATCTCTTTTTTTGACTTTTTTATAAGATCTCCCAGATCGTACCACTTTAGTACTCCGTAAATCACATTACTGTACATATCATGTTGCATAGGACTTGAAATATAATCTGTAAAAGTTTTAACAGAACGTGATATCTCAACAGAGTTTACCCTTTTATCTAAATATGCAGCATGTACAGCCACCGGGCCATAAAGTCCATTGGCAATAATTTTTACAGGCTTACCCTTTAACTTGTCAGTTATTGAAATAAAATCGAGTACAGAAATCAAATCTGTTACCCTCTGCCCTATTAAAGGCCTACCAATATGCATACTTGTCATTGCATATCTGTATTCTCTGTTCCAGTACTTCGGATCATTATTTGCTGATATATCTTTAGTTTCGCCAAAACCTCTCAAATCGGCAGCAACAACTATAATACCATCACCTACATAAGGAGAGGTATTCTCATAAAGCTTAACAAAATCTTCTTTACCACTTTCATTCAGCAAAACCACAACAGGCATTTTTGAATTTATCTTATTTGGCATAACAGCAATAACAGGCACCGGCATCTCACCTTTACGAAGTATTTGGTATTTCTGATAAACGCAATCTCTTCCACCTTCAATAATTCCCGTATTTTGAGAAACAACACCCTCTGCATTTAAATCGATACCAAGCAAGTCATTTATTTTACTTGTAATTGTTTTATCATCACTTTTCATGAAAACCAATCTTGATTCTTTGTACCTGTCAGAAAGCATAGAGTTTGCCTTTGGTATATCAATAGCATCATTAAAATCTAAATTCACCTGACCTTTTACAGTAATAAGATTTCTGTTATTAGCAGAT
>CAZFUO010000380.1:0-2082 GCA_964522065.1 uncultured Bacteroidales bacterium
GAGAGGTGGTCCTGGTCTGGGCACTATCCAGCCAAGCCAATCTGATTATTTTCAAAGTGTAAAAGGCGGTGGACATGGTGATTACAAGTTGATTACACTTGCACCTTCATCAGTACAGGAAATGGCTGATTTTGTTGGCCTTGGTTTTGATATGTCTTTTAAGTACAGAATACCCTGTATGCTTCTTGCCGATGGGGTAATTGGTCAGATGATGGAAAAAGTTAAGCTGGCTGAATACAAACCAAGATGGACAAAAGAAGAACTAATTGAAGAGTGTCCATGGGCTGCTACCGGTAAACCTGAGAGTCGTGAAAGAATTGTTGTGACTTCTCTTGAGCTTGATCCATATAAAATGGAAAAAAAGAATGAAGAGAGGCAAACCAGATACAGACTTGTAGAAGCGACTGAAGTCAGGTTTGAGGAATATATGTGCGAAGATGCTGATTATCTTTTAGTTGCATTTGGTTCTGCTGCAAGAATATGCCAGGCTTCAATTGAAGCTCTGAGAGAATCGGGTGTAAAAGTCGGATTACTCAGACCAATAACATTGTGGCCGTTTCCAACAAAGGTAATTGCAAAATATGCTGAAAAGGTGAAGTTTATGCTTGACGTTGAGCTTAATGCAGGCCAGATGGTTGAAGATGTAAGACTTGCTGTAAATGGAAAAGTGCCTGTCTATCATTATGGCAGAATGGGTGGTATAGTGCCGACACCTGAAGAGGTTGTTGATGCATTTAAGAAACATATTTAAATTTTGAGAATTATGTCAAATCCAATTATAAATCCTGAAAACCTCGTATACGAAAAATCTAAAGTGTTGCTAGATAACACCATGCATTATTGTCCTGGCTGTAGTCATGGCACTGCTCACAGATTGGTTGCTGAGGTTATTGAAGAAATGGGTATGCAGGGTAACACTATAGGTGTTGCTCCTGTAGGTTGTGCTGTATTTATTTACAACTATATAAGTGTTGATTTTGCAGAATCTGCTCATGGAAGAGCTCCGGCTGTTGCTACTGCTATTAAAAGACTTAATCCTGAGAAATTAGTTTTTACATATCAGGGAGATGGTGATTTAGCTGCTATCGGAACCGCAGAAACCATACATGCATGTAACAGAGGTGAGAATATTGCTATTATTTTTATCAATAATGGTATTTATGGTATGACAGGTGGTCAGATGGCTCCAACGACCTTGCTTAACATGAAAACATCAACAACACCAAATGGCAGAGATGTACATTTAAATGGTTATCCTCTTAAAATCACTGAGTTGTTAGCTCAGTTAGATGGAACATGTTATGTTACCAGGCAGAGTGTACATACACCTTCATCAGTAAAGAAATCGAAGAGAGCTATCAGAAAGGCTTTTGAAAACTCAATGCAGGAAAAAGGTACCAGTATTGTTGAGATTGTTTCAAGTTGCAATTCAGGATGGAAAATGACTCCATATCAAGCAAATAAGTGGATGGAGGAAAATATGTTCGAGTATTATCCACTTGGTGATTTAAAAGACAGATAAAAATGAAAGAAGAATTAATAATTGCAGGTTTTGGAGGCCAGGGTGTTTTGTCTATGGGTAAAATTCTTGCATATGCCGGCTTGATTGAAGATAAGGAAGTTTCATGGATGCCTGCTTATGGGCCTGAACAAAGAGGTGGAACCGCTAATGTAACTGTTATTTTAAGCGATAAAAGAATAAGCTCTCCGGTACTGAATTTTTTTGATTCAGCAATTATTCTAAACCAGCAATCTCTCAATAAATTTGAGGAAAAAGTTAAACCAGGGGGTATACTTTTATACGATCCTCATGGTATTAGTCATAAACCTAAAAGAGATGATATCAGAATATTTGAAGTAAGTGCTATGGATGCTGCTACAGAAATGGATAACTCTAAAGCATTCAATATGATTGTATTGGGAGCTTATATTAAAATAAATTCTGTTGTAAATATAGAAGCAGTATTAGCTGGTTTAAAAAAATCACTACCCTCAAGACATCATCATTTATTGTCGATGAATGAGGCTGCCCTGTTAAAAGGAATGGAAATAGTAAAAGAATTATAATTTATAATTAATCTT
>CAZFUO010000381.1:0-2071 GCA_964522065.1 uncultured Bacteroidales bacterium
CTGAGTATGAATTGGTGGGTGTTTATTCTCGTACGGCTGACAATGCTATACGACTGGCAACCAAAATCGATCAATCGGGGCGTAAGTGTCAGCCTTGTACAACCCTCGATGCTTTGCTTTTACTTAAGCCTGACTATCTTGTAGAAGCGGCTTCTCCGGCTGCGATGAAACTACTTGCTATTCCAACACTTAACAATGGAACTTCCATAGTCACGCTTTCAATAGGAGCTTTTGCCGATACTGCATTTTACGAACAGATTAAACAAATCGCTACTGCCAACAATGTACGGGTACACATTGCTTCGGGTGCAACAGGTGGTTTTGATGTATTGCGTACAGCCACTCTTATGGGGCAGGCATCGGCCAATTTTCTAAATGTGAAAGGAGTAAGAGCACTCAGGAGATCTTCTTTTTACGAATCAAGTATGGAAACTGAACCCAAAACTATTTTTTCAGGTACTGCACGTGAAGCAATCAATACGTTTCCTACAGGACTTAATGTTGCTGTTGCAGCATCTCTGGCTACGGTAGGCCCTGAAAACCTTAAGGTCACAATGGTTTCGACCCCGGAATTTACGGGTGATAGACAATGTGTGGAGGTGAAAAATCAGGAAGTGCATGCAGTGGTTGATGTTTTCAGTGCCACACCGGCTATTGCAGCCTGGTCTGTAGTGAGTACTCTGCAAAACATCGTGAGCCCGATTGTTTTTTAATCGAGCTTGATTCCTGTAAAGTCTGATAAATTGTTCAAAACTTTTTCACTTAATCGGACAAAAGCTTGTTTTGTTCGCCCGGTTGAAACCTGCATGCAGCGCACCTTGGGGTGATCCAATAGATGAGGATCACCTAAAGCTCCGACTGTGTCACAAAAACACAGGTTGTTGCCCTCCAGCCAATGCAAAAAGGGTGCTTCGTCCCATGCCGGAGAAAGTCCGGTATTAAACAGTATCTTTTTATTGCCCAAAGCTTCAAACTGCTGAGTTTGCAGTAAAATTGTGTTCCGATTCAAGCAACAGCACACCACTTCGCTCTCACTGAGCAGGTCGTTCAACGGTAGGTAGCGGTAACCTTTCTGCCTGGCAGTTTCTTTTTCTGATCGGGCAACATAGCTGATTTCTGCACCAAAAAAGTGCAGTGCATCGGCAATCATACCGCCAGACTTTCCAAGTCCAATAATTCCTACCTTCAAGCCAGTGATTTCTCTAGCCATGCCTTCCCAGGGTTCATGGTCAAAACCGTGCAAGCACCTCACCAACTCACTAATGACATATTCAACCACGCCCTCATCGCCATAATCTCGTATCCCTGTCACGGTGATGCCCCGGCTGTTGGCGTAATATATGTCAACGTTTGCACTCTCAGGAGAATACAACGAATTGCACATTCCTATATAACGTACATGATCACAATGTTCCAATGCACTTCTTCTGAGTTGGGTGGTATAACTCAACAATACAGCATCAGCATCTCCAATACGTGCCACAATTTCCTGATCGGAAACTGGAATAGTATCATACAAAACGACTTCTTTTGCAAATTTAGAAAGTTGTTTTTCGGCTGAAGGAATAAGACTGACCGGCTCAATAGCCACAAGTTTTTGGAACATATGCATGAAAACTAAAACGTTTATACTGCTGCAAAGATATCAATTATTATATTTGTATATGAAAAACACAGATTTTAAGCAACTTGAAGATTATAACTGGAAGAAGTTGTATCGAATTGGCGGTTTTGCCGCATTTTGTATTGTTTTTTTGATACCAGTGCAAATAATTACGTTTGTGGTGTTTCCACCGCCGGCGACTACAATTGGCTTTTTTGAGCTGTTGCGTGATAACTGGGTTCTGGGTTTGTTAAGTCTTGATTTACTGTATTATATCAATAATGGCCTTTTGATACTGGTATATCTTGGGCTGTTTGCTTCTCTAAGGAAAGTTGATTTTGCTAATATGCTTATTGCCACTGTGATAGGTTTTGTTGGGATTGCGGTTTATTATGTGTCCTCAGTCGGTTTTGAGATGTTGTCAGTGAGTAATCATTATTATTCTGCGGTTTCTGCAGAGACGCAACA
>CAZFUO010000382.1:0-2054 GCA_964522065.1 uncultured Bacteroidales bacterium
AGGTAGACGTCGTTTAAAGGCGATTTTAATGACCAGCTTTACTTCTATAGTTTGCATGGTTCCGTTGCTGTTTACAAATGATCTTGGTTCTGAACTTGAAAAACCTCTTGCTCTGGCTACTATCGGGGGTATGTTAATAGGTACACCTGTTAGTTTATTTGTGGTTCCGCTGTTATACTGGTGGATTTATAAAAAGGAAGAAAAAATATAATCATATGAGAATTAACCTTATAGCATTTGTTTTGGTTTTGGTAAGCCTGGCGTCTGCGGCTCAAAACAGGACATTGACTTTAGACCAGGCTATTGGCCTTGCTTGTGATAGCTCATTGTCTGCTTACAGTGCAAAAAATACTTATCTTACAAATTACTGGGCCTTCAGATCGTACAAGGCTGCCAGATTGCCTTCTCTTAACTTATCGTTGGTACCTCTGGAATATGAGAGATCTTTTACCAGCAGATATGATTCGGAAACTAACAGAGATGAGTATCGTCAGCAACAATCATTGTTTTCATATGGTAATCTTGCTCTCAAACAGAATATTGACCTTACGGGGGGCACTATTTATATGGATTCCGAGCTTGGTTATGTAAGGGATTTTGGTGCAAGCAACTACAGGCAGTTCTCAGCGGTTCCGATACGTATTGGGTATTCACAGAGCCTTATGGGCTTTAATCAGTTCAGATGGGAAAAGCAAATTGAACCGCTTAAGTATGAAAAGGCAAAAAGGAAGCTTCTTTACTCTATGGAAGAAATCTCCGAAACCGCTGCTCAATATTTTTTCTCTCTTGCAATGGCCCAGGTTGAATATGATCTTGCAAAGGCAAATCTTGCTTCGAGCGATACACTATATAAAATCGGAGTTAACAGGCATGAAATAGCATCCATTTCTCAGGCAGATTTACTTACTCTTAAACTTGACAGGATTAATGCAGGTAATGCATTAAAAAATGCTGAGATCAGGTTGAAAAAAGCGATGTTCGGTTTGGTCACATTTTTAAATATCGATAAACATTCTGATATCAGACTGGATTTACCGGTGATACCTTCAATGTTGACTATTTCTGCAGATGATGCTTTGGCTTATGTAAAAAATAACAATCCTGACTTCCTCACAAACAGGCAATCAATGTTAGAGGCAGAACAAGTTGTTGACAAAACCACAAAATCTTCAAGACTTGAGGCAAGTCTTAATATGAGTATAGGTTTTAATCAAGTGGCCGAAAGATTAACTGATAGCTACAATAACCCTCTTGAACAAGATGTGGTTTCGTTGAGATTAAATATTCCTATTGTTGACTGGGGTGTAAGAAAAGGCAGGGTTAATATGGCTAAAAATCAACTTAATGTGACAAAACTTTCTGTTCAACAAGATGAAATAAGTCTGGAAGAAGAGATTATTATGACAGTTAGTGATTTTAATGTTCAACAGGCTTTAATTAATAGTGCCCAAGAAGCCAGGATTTTGGCTGATATGGCGTTTGAAGCTACCAAACAAAGATATTTGATTGGTAAAGCAGATATTAGTTCGTTAACTCTTGCTCTGAACAGACAAGAAAGTGCGGGTAGAAATTATGTATCAGCTTTGCAAAATTTCTGGATGAGTTATTTTAAAATCAGAAAGCTTACATTATTCGATTTTATTGGGAATAAACCTTTGATAAAAGACTTCGAAAGCAGATATGGCATACACTGAAAACATACGTCTTCCATCTTTCAAAATCTTATTAGTTTTCCTGTGCATATCACTGGTTGGCATTTTTCTGATTAATAAATTGCCGGTTAAACTTGCTCCGGGCAGGGATCTTCCGACTTTGTCTATCAGCTTCTCAGCAGGCAGTATGCAGTCAAGAGTAGTAGAAATGGAAGTAACCTCAAAACTTGAGGGTCTGCTAAGCCGGGTTAAAGGAGTCAGAAATATCTACTCCAATTCCTACAATGGCTCTGGATACATAACTATAGAGCTAAACAAAAATATTGATATCTCATCTGCAAGATTTGAAGTTGCAACACTTATCAGACAGGTGTATCCTTCCTTTCCTGATGAGGTTTCGTA
>CAZFUO010000383.1:0-2044 GCA_964522065.1 uncultured Bacteroidales bacterium
CCACTCAATCCTGAATAATAAATAAGATCAGTAGCTTCAGCTTCACTTCCGGTAGTCCAAAGATCGGTTCCGGCCTCCATTAAATATGTACCCTGCTTCATTCCCCAAAGTTTGCGCAGATAGGAATAACTTGCATTAACACCAGACTCAAAACCATCTTCGGTTTGATAAAGCATTTCTTCGGTCACACCCTGAGGATTGTATGGTGATAGAAATTCATCACAAGATGTGAATAACATCGTTGCAGTAAATCCGCACAGTATAGTAAATATCTTAAGTGTTTTCATACATCTGATTAATTAAAATTCCACATTCAAACCTAATGTAACCAACTTATTCAATGGATGGTCAGTCATAAGTTCACCAAGATTATTTATATTTTCAGGGTCAAAACCTGATGGATCTTTCTGAAATATTATCATATTTTTAGCAGAAGCCCATACTCTCAGATTACCAATATTAATTCTCTCAGTAACCTTTCTTGGTACAGTATAACCTAGTGTGACGTTTTTCACCTTAAAGAATGAATTCTCACGTAAAGTCATCATATGCTGTATCATACTATTAGTTTTAATCTGTGTACTTCCCGGTCGCGGATAGGTTCCTGTTGGATTTTCAGGAGTCCAGTAATTTACAGGAGGCACATTATTTTTGCCACTGGCTTCGTATTTATTCAGATAATCTGATGACATCCAGAAATTAGCCCTGAAAAGCATAAGTATATTCAAATCAAAACCTTTCCACTGAATATCATTACTTACGCTTCCATAATAATCGGGAGACATTTTGCCAAGCACCTTCAGATCGTAATCATTAATAACACCATCGGCTTCTTTATTAGGACCTGAAATATCTTTCAATTTAAAATCACCTGGTTTAGCATAAAATTTAGCAGCTTCTTCAGCCTCATCTATCTGCCAGATACCATCATTAACATATCCGTAAGCTATTTCAACTGGATAACCTGCAATTACCATATATTTTGAATACTTCTGGGTTTGTCCATTTTGCTGAATAAACTCTTTTCCACCCGGCAGTGACTCCACCTTTTCCTTGTTAGATGCAAACGTAAAGGTCGTATTCCAAACAAAATCCTTAGTAGCTATATTTCTGGTTTCCAGTAACACTTCAAAACCGCGGTTGCTTACCTCACCTAAATTCTGGTAACTTTCTCTTGCACCCGATGTTGGAGGTAAAGAAAGTGGAGCAATCAAACCGGTTGTATTCTCAGAATACATATCAAAAGTCAGATTCACGTGGTTTCTGAACAAACCTAAATCGAGACCAAGATTTATTGTAGATGTTTTTTCCCAGGTAAGATCTTTATTTCCAATAAGGTCACCAAGACGGTATGCTGTATTCGCGGTTCCGTTCCATGAGAAATTAGTCATGGAGATTAACTCGGTTTGTGAAATGTAGTCATCAGTATTATCATTTCCCGAAATACCCCAGCTACCACGCAATTTTAGGTTGCTGATAAAAGCTGCCATTGCACTTTCAGAAATAAATTTTTCATCGCTAATGCGCCATGCGGCTCCGACAGATGGAAATGCAGCCCAGTTACCATTTACCTTTGAAGAGGCATCATAACGCATGGTTGTATTTAAAATGTATTTATTTTTCAAAATGTAATTTGCTCTTGCAGTTAATGATACATATTCGCGCTCACCATAATTACCGGTAAGTCCGAGTGCAGTAGCAAGGTCAGGATTAAACCAAAGTTGAGTATTAACTGCTGGAGCATCGGCTGTATAACCAAGACTGCTGTTAACAGACTTTTCCATTGAGGTTACACCGGTAAGAGTAAGTTGGTGAATATCATTGTAGTTTTTGTTCCATGTCATGATGTTTTCCCATTGATAACGTCTGTAATCACTACGTGACTGGCTAATTCCAGCTTTTTTAGTTTGTGATGTCAAAGCTTTTACTGAGTTGATACCCCAGAAAAGTCCGTTTGTTGAATTATCAAGTGAGGTTCCAAAGTTTGATCTTATAGTAAAACCTTCAAATGGTTTAAACTCAGCATATGCAGCACCCGAGAAAC
>CAZFUO010000384.1:0-2033 GCA_964522065.1 uncultured Bacteroidales bacterium
AGGCGTGCCTGTATTTAGGTTTTATTTGCACTTTTCCGCTAACCAGATTAAGATAGCCCCTTTTTCCTTTGAGGGAGAAAACTGTCATAGTATCACTTACATGTGCACAAGCTATCCAATCTAGTTTTTCAGTTGTAAAACTATTAAACTCATTATTGTAAAGCCTAAACCTGCCATCGGGATATTGAACAACCTGACAAGTTTCACTGAAATAAGACCAATAATTTCTGTGAAAAGGATTAAAAACTCTAATGACACCTGAAAGTAAAAGTACAATCAGAAGAAACAAGACACCTGTTATTATCCAGAATTTCTTTTTGTTTTTAATTTTGAGCTTCATGGTTTCACTGTTTATTAATTCATGACACCAATATTAGTGCCCTTGCAATAATAGAGAGTATAAACAGTGAGAATCTATCAGCCGGAAAAAAAATCTTTAAATATTATTTTGAAACCACACTTTCCGCAATGGTTCTAAAAACACTGCCAGCCATCATTCCACCGGTAGGAATACCGTCCACGGGATTTCTAAGCATTACCAGACAAGTATATTTTGGCTTCTCTAAAGGAAAATATCCACAAAATGAAACAACAGTTACGAAACCTCCGTTAACGTTTCTTTGCATCACTGTACCGGTTTTGCCTGCAAAAGATATTTTATCTGATTTAATAACCTTTCCGGTACCTTCCTTAATCACTTCAAACAAAGTATTTCGCAAAGCTTCCAATGTCTCTTTGGAGCAAATACTGTCTTTAACAACAGCCGGAGCACCTGTAGAGTCAATCAACCTGGACTTAACCATGCTTCCATCATTTGCAATGGCGTTATAAAATGTAAGCAACGCTATTGGTCTCACTTTTATTAAATAGCCAAAAGAGCCCCATATATCATCTATTTTATCAAAGTCCATACCTGTTTCAGGGAAAATAATGTTTTCACCATTTAAAGCATCCGAATTATTCCACTCCAAAGATTTTAGACTTTCAATAAACGATCCGGGATTATCCTCATAACCATCAATAATCATCTTAGCCATACCTACATTTGAAGAAAAACTTATCACCTGTGAAGCCGTGATCTTGCCATACCCACCTTTATTGAAATTATGGTCTTTGATAATATTGTCATCAATTATAAAAGTACCATTTCCAGTATCAACACTTTTATCCGGATTAATTTTCTTATCCTCAAGGGCAACCATATATGAAACAGGCATAAATAATGAACCCATTTCCTGCGGGGTCCTTAACAAACAACTGTCATCACGCTGAACATCTTCGCCCCTTGAGGTTTCAACCATCGCTACAATATTGCCGGTATTAATCTCCATAATTGCAACAGCACCTCCTGAAGCCTTTAGGCTATCTATTTGTTTATCCAACTCCATTTCCACAAAAGACTGCAAATCAGAATCAATTGTAGATTTAGCCTCATAACTATTTTGCTTTCCACTACAAGAAACAAACAAAACAACAGCAAAAAAAAGTAATAAATAGTTTTTCATCACAAGTAAAGATTTTATCAGTAAATATTATTCATCTATTTCCCAAATAATACTCATCATTTCAATTTTACAATCATTTATAGCTTTTTCAGTATCAGACCATTCAATCATTTCAGCAATTGAACCTTCATATTTACCAAATCGTAAAACACTACCGCCAAAATACTTACCACTACGAACATCAACCCCGATACCAAGACTTATTGAGAGATTGGCACAAAAGTAAGCTTCCAGACGAACACTGGTAAAACAATCCTCTTCATTATCCCAATTGACTTCATGCTTGAGGCTCTTATTCTTTAAAGTACTTAGTTTCTCAGGATTTATTTTTTGCAATGAAGACTTAAGCAACTTGAGCAGCTCACGTACACACAGTTCCAAATGAGCAGAATTGAAAGACAACTCATCATTCTTTTCCTTTCTTATCAGGTCTTCTCTTTTATTTCGCTCAATCTTTTCCTCATCCGTTATTTCCACAATCCAATATTCATCCCGTAAAGATTCACACTGAGTCAACATAACTTCCTT
>CAZFUO010000385.1:0-2016 GCA_964522065.1 uncultured Bacteroidales bacterium
TGTCTGTAAATGCTCCGGGCGATACATTAAATCTTGCAACCAAGGCTAAAATTACTACTTCATTTGTTTCAGGTTGGGAGAAGCTTGCTGCACTAAATGATGGCGTTTCTTCTACTTCATCTATGAGTAAACCTTCTGCAGGTGCTTATGGCAACTGGAATGGAGATGCTGATTATGGTAAGTACAATTGGGTAATGTACGAGTGGGACAAGGCAAATAAAATATTATCGACTGAAGTATATTGGTGGATTGATAATACTGTGGTTCCGGCTGCCGGTATTTCTAAACCTACAGATGCCTATATTGAGTACTGGAATGGTGTAAGCTGGGTAAGATTTGGTAATATTGGATTAGATCTGAATAAATTTAATAAGCTTAACCTTGGTGTTGTTACTAATAAATTGAAGTTAACAATGAAGAGTGGTGCTGCTACAGGCATTATTGAGTGGAAGGCAACCGGTGTGGAGAGTGGAAATTGTAGCGAAACTGTTTTGGAACAATATACAAAAGTTCTAAATGGTGAGATTCAGAAAATAAATATTGCAAGTGTAAGTACAGGTGATTCGGTAATTTTTAGTTCACAGGATATTGCTGGTGGTTTTTATGCATGGTCGGGTCCGGGCGGTTTCACATCTACTCAAAAGTCTTTGGTTTTAAAAAACCTGCAACCTTCTCAAAGTGGTAGTTATAAATTGGTATATACCAATGAATGTTTTTCACTCTCATCCTGCTATTTTCACCTTACAGTAAAAGATTCAAGTCTGAGTAATTCTGCTTCAATTGTTTGGCCAAAATATAATCCTACTTTAAATTATAATTTCAGAGATGAATTTCCCTCGCTTTCTATGCCAACAAAAATATTGGGAGATTGTCCTGAGGCGGTTGGTACAATTTCATCGGGATGGTGGGCGTTTAAATGGGGACCTAAGGCTAATGCTTTGATTGATAGTGCATCTGTAATGCCTATGTTAAAGAGGTTGAATGATGATTTTGCTTATTTCAGAGATACTCTCGGATGGCCACCCGATAAACGTGCAAAAAGAGGCTTTAAGAGTACTGTGTTTTTGTTTGGTTCAGGTTTATCTACAGATAAAGCTTCAAATACTGATTTGGGTGGATGGCAGAGTGCGACTACTTTTAATAATGAAAGCTGGCCTATGGTTTTACTTTCATACTATCCCATCTATAGTTTTAATCCGAAGGCTACATACGGAGACAAGATAGGACAACAGGGTGCTGTCGTTCATGAAGGCATTCATTCAGTATTGGCCGACTTGCCGGGATGTAAAAATGCGGCGTGGTTTCATGAAGGTGGTAATACATGGCTGCAGCAAGAAGCTGAGGTAAGAAAATCTAATAATTACAACGGTATGGGATTTTTGAATGTAGGCTCTTTTATTGCTCCTTTTATGCCGATAGAGTGCTATAGCGGTTGGTTGCAGGATGGCAGTTTTGGAGGGCCTTCTGCCGAAGGTGTAAATATGTTTAATGGTAGCACACAAATATGTACTTGGAGAAATCTTTTAGGAGGTGTTCAGTACAGTAATATTTTTCCTGTATTTCTTGGTATGACTCTGGGTCACGGTAGTATTGCCTGGATTTGGAGAAATTGCGAGTCGAGGGTGCTTGAAGGTATGGCAAAAACTTTAGGTGAAACTCAGATAAGAAGATTGATTTCTGAATACAGAGCTAAACAGGCTGTACTTGATATGGGCAAGTGGACTACTAATATGAAATCTTTACTTAACGGTAGTATGGGTACTTCAATTAAAGCTGAATGGAGTCCGTACTGGATTAATGTTCCTGCCTGGACTGCAACTCCTTATGTTAAAACCACAAATAACGGAACCGGTCTTCTCACACCCGATGCTAAAACTTTGCCAGGTTGGTCGGGCGCAAATCAGATACCATTGCTGGTTACAGGAAATGAGGTTATTGTCGATTTCAAACCTATTGGCAGAAATATGACCTGTCAGCTCTGTTACAGAACCAAAGATGGTAAAATTGTGTACAGTC
>CAZFUO010000386.1:0-2015 GCA_964522065.1 uncultured Bacteroidales bacterium
AGATTTTAGGTATTAAAGACTTAAGATCTGACAAAAGAGTAGATTTTGTTGGTGGCATAAGAGGACTGGGTGAGCTTTCTAAACGTGTTGATAGTGGTGAAATGAAGGTTGCACTTGCTCTTTATCCGGTTTCGATGAAACAGCTAGTGGATATTGCAGATAGTGGAAATATCATGCCGCCTAAAACAACCTGGTTTGAACCCAAGCTTAGATCAGGCCTGGTTATACATAAACTGTCTTGACAAAATATAATAAAGCCTGTTCGAAAGACAGGCTTTGTTTTTAATATTAAGCCCTTAATTATAATGCAAACTGATACTTATAAAACCATACTAAAAGAGGGTGAAGGGTTGTATAAAGAAAAGGGTAGTAAATTTATTGCCTTTTCTCACCATGTTGTTACTCCTGAGGAAGCAAAGGAAATAGTAGATGGTTATAAAAAAACTTACTATGATGCCAGGCATGTTTGTTATGCCTATAATTTACGTTTTTCAGGAGGTTGTTTCAGAGCAAATGATGATGGTGAACCTTCCGGAACCGCAGGCAGGCCAATATTGGGCCAAATTAATTCTTTTGAACTAACAGATACGCTTGTAGTTGTTATCAGATATTTTGGAGGAGTGTTGCTGGGAACAGGTGGTTTGATTCAGGCATACAAACTGGCAGCTGCCGATACTCTGACTAATTCTGAGATTGTTGAGAAAACAATTGATGAGATAGTTTCTTTCTGTTTTGAATTTCCATTTTTGAATGATGTAATGAAAATAGTTAAAAATACCGGAGCATGCATTGTAAATCAGTCATTTGAAATGGATTGCAAGATGACTTTAAGTATCAGAAGAAATGATTATCAGAAACTAAACAATCTGCTAGACAAAGTAGATACACTTAGATTTGATGATTGCAATTAACAATCAAATTCTTACCTTTGTCGTCAATTTTTCCCGGTTATGAATAAGTCTCTTTTCAGTAGATTGTGGTTAGTTTTAACAAGTCCTCAAAAGGCTTGGAAGGTAATTTCTGATGAAGGTACAGATGACAAAAATTATTTGTCTTCTTATTTTTATCCGCTTATTGGTCTTACTTCATTGACAGCTTTTATTAGTCCGTTTATTTTTAATGATGCAACATTTAAGGACAATCTGATTACCGGAATGATGTCATTTGCTGTTGCCTTTAGCTCTGTTTTTTTTGGTTATTATGCATCTGCGCGAGTATTGGAGCGTATTTATATAAAAGTTTTCAATATAGATCAGGGACTATCTAAAGTGGAAATCCTCACTGCCTATTCATTATCACCGGTTTTGGCAGTTAGTATAATCACAAGGCTTGTTAGTGAATTTTTCTTTTTAAAAATAATTTTTCTCTATATTTTCATTCTTATTTGGGAGTCTACTACACATTTTTACAATGTAGATGAAAAAAAACAGGGACTTTTCACTGCAGTTTCCGGTTTGGTAATACTTATATTACCTGAGGTGATTGAATTTATATTAAAACTGGTTCTTCCTGGATTGAAATGATATACTAAATAATGAAACCGCAAAATCAAATAGTAATTCGCAACAAAAGAGCATCTTTCGACTATGAGTTGATTGAGTTTTTTACTGCAGGTATAGTTCTTACTGGTACTGAGATTAAATCAATCAGATTAGGTAAGGCAAGCTTGTCGGATAGCTATTGTCAGTTGCAGAATAATGAGCTTTGGGCGAGAAATATTCAGATTTCAGAATACAGCTTTGGCACCTACAACAATCATGTTCCAAAAAGAGAAAGAAAGCTTTTGCTTACTAAAAGAGAGCTAAAAAAACTTGTAAGACTTACTAAGGAGACCGGTTTCACTATTGTGCCCACAAAAATGTTTATAAATGAAAAGGGACTAGCCAAACTGGATATTGCTGTGGCAAAAGGGAAAAAAGCTTATGACAAGCGTCAAACATTGAGAGAAAAAGACGATAAACGAGAAATAGAAAGACATTTCAAGAAATGAGCGAAACCTCACAAAGAGCATTGTC
>CAZFUO010000387.1:0-2008 GCA_964522065.1 uncultured Bacteroidales bacterium
AAATCTATAAATAATGAAAAAACGAATTAAAATTGAGGAGATGAGTTTATGCACCGGAGATGGGTATTACAACCGCTTTTTTCGCTTGCCGCAAAGTGTGGTTGATCACTTTTTGGTAAATAACAAGCATGAAATGTCGGAGTTTGAAGCCTTTTTGCAGATGATCATGAAAGTAAACTACAATGATGATCTTAGCTATAAATCAAGAGTCTGTCGCAGGGGTGAATCTTACAAGTCGCTTGGAACCTGGGCTGATCATTTTAACTGGAGCAGGTCGAGAACTATCAGATTTTTCAAGAAACTGTTTGATAATAACGTGATTGAGTATGAGGGTTTGAAAGATACTACCCGTGTTCGATTGAAGAATTATGACTATTATGTGGGGCGTGCGGTTTCGGAGAGTGGAAAGGAATTTACGGATGAGTTTGAGGAGTTCTGGCTTGAATATCACAGGGTTATGGCGATCAGGGCTACCGATAAGCTGGCGGCTTTCAGGGAGTATAAAAAACTTACTATTGAAGAGAGAGAAAAGGCTTTTAAGATGATAAGGCGATTTTTTTACAATCAGGAGAATGTGAAATTGCTTACGAAGGCGGTTAATTACTTGGCTAACAAACGTTTTAATGATCAGTTTTTTTGCTAAAAAATGAACAGATTTGCAGGGAGGCTGAGGAGCTTGTGATTGGTTCTATCGTTTTTGAATCTAATTCGATACTTAGAATCAATGAGTTGCTTAAGGGTAAAATGTTTTTTACGAAAGTGAATGCTGAGATTTTCGAATGTGTTCAGGTGATGTCTGACAAAAACGAAAGGATTGATATGATTACTGTTGCTGATGCGCTTAAGAATAGTCAGGTGTTTGAGGCGGCTGGTGGGATTATGTATTTGTCGAGACTTTCAGGGCTTATTGCATCGACTTTGCATCTTGAAGCCTGGGCTAAGATTGTGCACAATTCGTTTGTTCACAGGATGGTTATGATGATGTCTGCTAAGTTTCAGGAAAAAGCGTCATTGAATGCTTCGAGTGCTGATGATATATTGAATGAGATCAGAAAAGATCTGGATAGGATTGATTGTGATCTGCCGCTATTTAACTCGATTTCTGATATGTCAACTTTGGTCAACAGGTCAAGAAATCTTTTGGCTGAAAGGGTTGATAATTACAAAAACGGGGTGGAGATTACCGGTATTTCTTCCGGGCTTAAAGATCTTGATGAGATGCTGGGAGGTTGGCAAAATGGTGACTTGATAGTTCTTGCTGCTCGTCCGTCGATAGGGAAAACTTCTCTTGCAATAAAATTTGCTGAGCATGCTGCAATAATTGGAAAAAAATCATTAATTTTCAGCATGGAAATGAGCGCACATAAAATTAGCGATAGGTTAATTCTAGGACATTCTAATGTGGATGCCAGAAAATGGCGAAATGGTAATTTAACTCTTGATGAGCTTTATGATGTGCAAAATTCATGTGAAAGTATTTCTAATCTACCGATTTTTGTTGATGATACTTCTTTTTTAAGCATTGGTCAGATAAAGTCTGCTGCTAAAAGAATGCAGATGCGTGGTCTTTGCGACCTGCTTTTTATAGACTATTTGCAGCTGGCAAATATGAATTCGGAAAACAGACATTCAAATAGAAATGATCTTGTTGCGGCGGCTTCGTCGGAAGCGAAAATCATTGCAAAAGAGTTAAATATACCGGTAATACTTTTGAGTCAACTTAATCGCAGTGTCGAGTCGAGGCCTTCAAAAACGCCTGAGCTAGCAGATCTTCGGGAGTCTGGTTCGATAGAGCAGGATGCTGATGAGGTAATACTAATACATCGTCCTGAGTTTTACGGACATACTGAAGACTTAAAAGGTCGTTCTACAAAAGGTCGGGGCGAACTGATTATCGCTAAACACAGAAACGGCCCTACCGGAACTGTTTATTTTAAATATAACACCTCTGTTACGAAGATAGAGGATTACACAATAACCAATTAAAAAACAATTTACATGAAAACAA
>CAZFUO010000388.1:0-1748 GCA_964522065.1 uncultured Bacteroidales bacterium
TATCAACATTCCTGACCCTTATTGTTGTACCAGTGGTATATAAAATAATGCATTTAAGAAAGCAATTTGATTTTACCAAACAATCTGATTTACCTTCTTATTGAGCTGCCGCATTCTGTCTATCAACTCATCAAATGAAAGGGTTTTTCCGTAAATCATTGAGCCTTGCATTGCTTTATAATCTTCTTTCCAACTAGTAATTACGTTTTCGGGTGGAATGATATTTATTGTTTGTGGTGCAAGTGTGTCGTAATCAAAGCCATTTAAGCCGACAAAGAGACGTCTATGCTCGATTACTGATTTGTATAAACTTATGTCTTTCATTGCTCTGTCTGCTATGCCGGTTTTCATAATTCGTTCTAAATCATACAAATGACGGCTCATTCGTTCTGTGCGTATTAATTCTTGAGGCTTTGCAAACTCTTCGTGCAAAAGGAATACTTTTTCTAAAAATGTTCTTTCTGGTATAACGGCGTTTATACCAAATGTTTTATTTGTAAACGGCATTCCTGTAAAAACTTCATCAACAAAAGAGTTTAATTTTACTGTTTGCAAAGGCTCGTTCATAGAGCGACCGCTGACCTCAATTTTGACAATAGGTTTAATATAGTTATTATGATCAAACAGTGACTTATAAACGATTTCTATTATTTCGGGGTCAGTAGTTGATACAGGTGTTAAATCAACTGATGCTATAAAAAGCACTTTATTAATTCCGTGAAATTCAAGTGCATTAGTTATATCAAATTGTAGTTTCTCCCTTACAAAAGAACAGGATGCGCGTCTCAGTTTGTCGTTGATTTGAGTTTTGGAAAGTCTGCCGGAGAAACCAAGAAATTCTCGATTTAAAGCAATATCAATATCTTCAGAAAACCTTTCTACCAGATTCCAGCATTTACTCAACGAAGTACCGCCTTTGAAAGATAAATGTTCGGAATAAGGTAACGAAAATAGGGCACGTAAAACAGCAGTAACCCACCAGTCTTTTTCGACTGCCACAGCTGGAATTGCCTTTCTTGCTGCCACTTCTGCAAAAACATTTATTTTATTTTGTGTGGGTAATTCTATGAAGTTATTTTTTGTCATTATTCTTTAGTTTTTCAAGAGAATATCTGATTATTTCTTTCATCCAAACAGGTGCAACGCGCAAGTCGTGTTCCAAATACGATACTTTTTCATTCATTAAAGCATTTTGTATATGTTCTCTTTCTTTTTGCGTGATATTGTCTTTGCCAATGCTTTTTAATGCCTGAATTGCTAAGCTGCTAATTTTCCCGATTGCCGCCACGTTTTTGGGTGAAGTGTGAATAAATAAAATAGTGTAATTGCCGACTCTGACATTTCTAGCTGAGCCATTTGTAAGGTAAACTATCTTCATTGGAACTTGTGTGGAAAGTCCCAATTTGTTTAGCGCATAAGCTCCTGTGGGAACTATTTTTGCTTTATCGCGCCGAGCAATGGCATTAGCAATATCTTCAATTTGGGGAGTTACTTTGCCTATGAACTTATCTATTTGGGGGCGATAATAAATACCATTGGTGACTTTATTCAATTCGCCCTTAACGACCAGTCTGTTTAAAGCACGATAAATTGTGTCAATGTTGCCAAAAGCCACAAAATTATCCGCGAAAAAAAGCGTGCCCTTCCTGGCTTTTTTTATTTTTGTAAATATCATGTTTTCAATGCTTTCAGCCATATATATTTAATATTATTGTCCGATATTTTGTAAATAATTTGGACTTATTTAC
>CAZFUO010000388.1:1758-2005 GCA_964522065.1 uncultured Bacteroidales bacterium
TGCAAAGTTATTGATCTTTTTGAGATAGCAAACGTTTTTCCTACTTATATTAATTTTTAAATTTTATTATCATTAAAACCGGATTGTCGTCCTCTTTTAAGTTTAAAGCGACTTCTTTAAGTTTGCCGCTTAATTCATTCTTGCTTAATCCTTCTATAAGCTTATCGGCAGGAATATTGATAATTCCATAGTTTTTATCAGACTCGTTAAAGCTTAATTTTATATAAGTATTGAAAATGTCGGATTT
>CAZFUO010000389.1:0-1988 GCA_964522065.1 uncultured Bacteroidales bacterium
TTTCGACTACCAGTCTTCTCTTGCCGGTATAAGACTTGTTAAGGCCATGCTTTGCAAGATTTCCGGCTACAAGACTAAAGACACTAGGTGTCAGTGAAAGGTAAAAAAGGTAATTGTCAGGTTGACCATCACTCTCCCACTCTTCAAGTTTTGTTTTAAGTCCGGCATAATCATCAGCATGATTAATGTTCATGTTAAAATATTCAAGCGAAGCAGAAAACTCTGTTATTTGAGTATTATTAATATGATTTGGCTCAGAGAATTTATTGATACCCTCAACCATTTTTACTTTAAACTCTTCAGTAGTAATCTCAGTCCTGCCAACTCCAAGTATTTTAAACTTTTCAGGCATCATAGACTGATTGTATAGAGCATACAATGCAGGGATTAATTTCCTGTATGTTAAATCACCTGATGCTCCGAAAATTATAATAACCTGATTTTCCGGCTTCTTCATTATACGAGTTTTATTTTAGTTACTAACCAATTGGTTTAAACCCCTCTTTTTGAAATAGTAGTTAATAAACAAATCTTCTTTCTCCCTTTTTTTAAAAACAGGTGCTATAGTATCAACACTTTTATCACTTAAGTCCACATAAATACCAGGAGCCCCCATTTGCTCAGTTAGAGTATAATTGCTGCCGGGTGTATTTCTTTGTTTTAAAATCCAGTCAAACATAAGGCTTGGTTCATAAATCTGATATTGTACAAAATCTTCATTAGGTGTACCAAGGCCGTCATGCCAATTAGTGGTTTTCTTAATAAGTGAATTCTTAATTTTTTTATTCTTATTTACTTCTCCTCCTATTATTGACATTGGAATATTTACTCTTACCAACCATTCATCAGACTCTGAAGGTAACAAATCGGCTACATCCATAAGGGCCAAGCCCATTGCAGAACATCCTGATCCTTCATTTTCATATCTGGGCCAGAAAGAACCTCCGTAGAAATTAGAGGATGATTTATTATCTTTTTTTAATTCGGTAAAACCGTTAACAAATGCAATCATTCTTTTAGCTGCTTCTTTATTAATTCGATAAGTAATAAATGCCAGCTTTTTTCTCTCAGAATAAATCTTTAGTTTTTCAGAAAGTTCATCAAATGGCTCTATTCTGCCTTTTAACGGATAACCCATAATACCAAAACCAATTTTTTCTTTTAAAACCAAATTTATTCTTTCCCACTTATTTGCTGATGACATTGCAAAAAGCATTGGTGAATTTAACAAAGGTGATTTAATTCTAACAGCCAAATGACCAAGCAGATAATTATCCTTTACTTTTCTGGTCTTCATAAAGCAATCTTTCATAGATTGAAATAGTGATGAAGGGCTTGACCAGTCAAGTGGGTATAGCGTTGGCATGGCATACAAAGTAATCTCATGAACATCTTCATTACTATCATTTTGAGCTTTTACCTGAGCAAATGCTAAAAAGAATAAGGCAATAAAAAATATAATTATTCGGTTTCTCATAAAGTAAAATCTGTATTTATGCAAATATATATGTTTCGAGCAATTTTAGTTCTGCCTGTGCAGAAAATCTAATAGTTTTTATTACTGCCGGAACCAGAACGGTTTCACCTTGTTTAATATCAATATACTTATCAGATTCATAGTAGATTTTGCCGATACCTTCTGTGCATATATAGATTTTAAAACTGTCCAGACTTGAATAATCGTAGCTGACAGACTTATTGACTGAAACTGTAATAAGATTGGTTTCGAAATAATTACATGAAACCAATGGCTCTTTATCTTCGTCTGGAGAATCGATTACAGTGTACAAATCTTCGTAGCTGTTGTAATCAATGGCCTCTTTGGCAAGATCTATATGTAATTCTCGTTCATTTCCGTTAGCGTCTGTACGCTTATAGTCATAAATCCGGTAAGTAATATCTGACGTTTGCTGTATTTCGGCTACAAACAAACCTGCTCCAATAGCATGTATTCTACCTGCAGGAAGAAAAAAAACATCTCCTTTTTT
>CAZFUO010000390.1:0-1984 GCA_964522065.1 uncultured Bacteroidales bacterium
CCTCAATTTCATTTTTACTCCATTTTCCTAAATTTTCAATATTAGATAATATCATTTATTATGTTATTTTTTTCATCAAACTCACTATAAATTATATATAAAAAATAACTACGTTTGTTTTTATCCCCTAATTGATTTTTTACCTATAAAAAATCCACCTTTTAAAATAAGTGGTTTTTATTATTTACTATATACCATAAAATAATAAAAAATAAATGAAACCAGTATTAATTGTAGAGAACTCAACAACTTCATTAGTTAAAGAGTCCTTAAATGATAAGAAAAATGACTATGTCATGAATGGTATCTTTACTCAGTTTAATGTACTTAACAGAAATGAAAGAGTTTATACAGCTGAGAAATTTCTACCCGCTCTTAATGAGTTGAATGAAAGAATGACTACACTAGGTGTAGTATATGGTGAATTTGATCACCCAGACGTTTTCGACACCTCATTATCTAGAGCATCACACATTATTCAAAAAGCTGAGTACATACAAGAACAAAATATTGTACATGGTGAAATTAAATTATTAAATACTTATTGGGGAAAAGAAGCTAAAGCATTAGTAGATGATGGGCTTCCTTTATTTGTTTCATCAAGAGCAGCTGGTATTACAGAATCAGATGGTTCAGTTTCTTTAAAGAAATTGTTTACATATGATATTGTTGGTGACCCAGGTTTTGCTTCTGCTAAAATGAGTGTTAAGGTTCTTAATGAGTCACTGGGATATAAAAACCCTGAAAAATCTAACTTTAGGATCTATGAAATGTCCGACGAGTCAAAAATAAACCAATTATTTGATATGAACAAAAATGATTTCGTAACAAAACAACAATTAACTGAATATTCACAATATTTAGTTAAAGAGCTAGCTTCTACTAAGAAAGAGGTAAGCAGTGCCTTAGTTAAAGGTAATTTATCACCTAAGAAATTGGATCAACTATTAGAGTATTATGAAGAATTAAATAATACTAATTCACAAGTAGTTAAATATCTTGATTATTTAGCAGAAAAAGTACAAGTTATGGTTAATGAAAATAAATCTTTAAAAGAAAAAACTGAAAAACTTATTAAACATAATGATTATTTAGCAGAAAATTTAGAAAAAGTTATTAACTATTCTGAATATTTAGCAGAAAACTTAGACAAGAGTATTGAGTATTCTGAATATTTAGGTGAAAATCTAGATAAAAATATATCTTATTCTGAATATATCGCTGAAAACCTAGATAAAAACATTGCTTATTCTGAATATGTAGCAGAAAACTTAGACAAAAACATAGAGTATTCTGAATATTTAGCAGAAAACTTAGACAAAAACATAGCTTATTCTGAATATATTGCAGAAAACTTAGACAAAAACATAGATTATTCTGAATATTTAGCAGAACATGTTGATAATTCAATTGCTTATTCTGAATATTTAGCAGAACATGTTGAAGGTAATATTGCTTATTCTGAATATATTGCAGAAAATCTAGATGATAATATTGCTTATTCTGAATATGTAGCAGAAAATTTAGACAAAAATATCAGTTATTCTGGTATGATTGCTGAAAAATTAAATAAAAAATTTAAAGGTAAATTAAATGAATCCTTTGAAGGAGAAAACGAAGAATTTCCAACATTAGATGCTTCTGGTTTTGAAGAAGTAGAAGATGACGAATGTACATCTTGTATTGGAAGTGGATTTGAAGATGACAATGAATATATGAATGATGATGAAAATCAATATACCGAAAACGAATTTGAAGACGAAAACGAATTTGAAGACGAAAACGAATTTGAAAACGAATTTGAAAACGAATTTGAAATAAATGGGGATAACGATACTGAATTGTCAGAATCTATTAATAAATTAATTGCAGAAGCTAAAAAACGTAAAGCATCTGAAACAAACGATTTAAACTTTTTAAAATTCTTAAACAAATCACAAGTAGATAGTTTTTACGCACTATCAGATGAAGATAAAGAATCTGT
>CAZFUO010000391.1:0-1982 GCA_964522065.1 uncultured Bacteroidales bacterium
CCATAGTACCAAACCTTGGTACTCCGTTTTAGTTGTTGGGACTTCAATTCATCTTTGGAAAAGGGGCCAAATTTACTTACACCATCTGTATAAAAATATTTTCTCATTCTTAGTTGTATTGTTCTGGGAAGATTACAGAGTTAGTTATCAATGTATAAAGTAATTCAAGTGCTCTAAATTCAGAATTATCAATACCCATAGCTTGAAGGGAAATAATTTTGTCTTCATAAAAAACCACCCAACATTTCATAATTATTGGAAAAGTTAGACCCGAACGCTCCATTTTTCCTTTTACCTTGAATTGAACGGTAGGATATGTGTCGATTGTAACTACTGACTGGTCTATAACTTGCGGATTTTTTAAAAATGAACTTGCTTCTTGAACAAATTCCTTAACAAAGTTGTCTTCTTGAAGTGCTTCTCTTATTTGTTTACGGGAGAAGAAGGTCACATTGTTTTTTATTAAAATCAAATATGTGTTTCCTTCATTTGTAAACTTCTTTACAATATTCGGTCGGTCACCTTCTTTGACATCCCATCCAACTGGAACTTTTAGTTTCAGGTTTACTTCTTTAGCTTTTGGGTGGTCTTTGATACTTACATATTCTCCTAACTCTATATTAAAGGTTGAAAATTCATTTGATTTTACACTTACCTTTTTTGCAAGTGAGTTACCCTTGTAATAGTAGAAGTCAACATCAATTTTATTCAAAAAATAGGTCTTAGCTGCGCCTGCTGTTTTTAGGTTTGATATTATTTCTTCTTTGATATCGTATGGTGCTTCCCAAAAATCAGGTACTTCATATTGATAAATAAGTGTACGCCCAATTGAAAGGCAACCTTTTGCTGTAATGCCATTACCAATGTCTACACCTTTTATTTGTCTGTTAACCTGCTCCGCAAGTTTCTTTATATCTGATTCAGAAAAGGTTTGACTAAAACATTTCTGTGAGGGAAAGGCAAAGCATAAAAATGCAATTAATAAGGCTACTTTATACTTCTCCATATTGCTTTAAATCCAATGCTTACGCTGTGATATCCGCATAGAATTAAGAAAATAAAATTGCTATTCTTCATCCTTAACAGGCTTTTAGTTTCGTTTATTATGATATTCAATTTATTTTAGTTTAGTCATTGTTCTCTGGATTTCGTCTTTAAATGGAAATTTCACCTATTCTTAAAAAATATGTTACGATATATAAGTTGCTTTTACTCGTTTTGAGACATTTAAATACCAATACCATATTCCAAAAAAGAACAAAGATTGTATTGTACCTTTAACAACTTCTGGAACCATCGCATCATTAAACTCAGATGGTAGTCCAACAATAAAAGGAAGGAAAGCAGCAATAACAGAATAACCCAAAAAAATCAAAAAATAGTTTTTAGCTATTTTAACTGCTCCAGGTTTGACGCTCCAAAGTGAAATCCCTGCTCTTATACTCAAAACCATAAGAAAAACGCTTAAAAATCCGTCAATATAAAGCAAGTTTTGTAACCCAGGAAACTGGTGGAAAAATTGAGATGTTTCATTATACGAAGTCATTAAGTCGTAAAATGTTCTTAATGGACTACCAATTGTTAGTGCAAAACATAATAGTAAAAGCCACCCACCAACATCTTTATATTTTCTTAATTGTTCATTATCATATTCAGTAGTTTCTACCGTCTTTTTCTCTAGTTCAATTGAATCATTTTTTTCTTCGCTCAAAATGGGAGGAGGCTGGATTTCTAAAATGGGCTTCATCTCAACAAGTTCTCCTGCAGGAGTCCAGTCGTCAAGTCCTTCGAACCAAATCAAAGTCTTTGGTTGAATGTCTTTCTGTTTCAATTCTTCTAAAGTCACAGGTCCTTCTTTTTCCTGTCCATTTGAGTAAAAATACTTTTTCATGTTATGTCTGTTTTGTTTGTTTTTAAAATTACCGCCAACGGTTTGCTATATGACCAGTGGCGGATTGCGGGCGACTTCCCTGTCAACAGTT
>CAZFUO010000392.1:0-1951 GCA_964522065.1 uncultured Bacteroidales bacterium
ATAATCTTATTATTTCAAGATCGGGAGAGAGGGTTGTTAAATTTTCTGATATTGGTGTTGCTGAGATAGATGCAGAAAATACCAGGAGTATTCTCAAAAGAGATGGGATACCTATGGTTGCTTGTGTTCTGGTACCACAACCCGGAGCAAACTATATTGATATAGTTGACGATGCAAAAAAAGCAATAGAGGAACTAAAGAAAAGTCTTCCAGATGATATTGAAGTTGGATATGGTTTTGACAATACTATTTTCATTCGTGATTCTATTGA
This sequence comes from uncultured Bacteroidales bacterium, assembly GCA_964522065.1. Classification (GTDB taxonomy): domain Bacteria; phylum Bacteroidota; class Bacteroidia; order Bacteroidales; family UBA1402; genus UBA8389. Next base: position 272 of record CAZFUO010000392.1, read on the forward strand.
CGAAGTAAAGACGACTATATATCAGGCTTTTATATTGGTGGTTATTATTATTTTCCTGTTCTTAAGAAATTGGAGAACCACATTGATACCTATTCTGGCTATTCCTATATCGCTGATTGGTTCGTTCTTTGTGATGTATTTGGCCGGTTTCTCTATTAATATACTGACTTTGCTGGCTATAGTTCTGGCTATCGGACTTGTGGTTGATGATGCAATTGTTGTTATGGAAAATATCTATACCAAAATTGAAAAAGGAATGTCTCCAAAGGAAGCTGCTATAACCGGTTCAAAAGAAATATTTTTTGCTGTAATTGCAACAACAATCACACTGGTAGCTGTATTTTTCCCAATCGTATTTTTGCAGGGTGTTACCGGTAGGTTATTTAGAGAATTTTCAATTGTAATAGCCGGTGCTGTTATTATTTCTTCATTTGTGGCTCTGACTTTTACACCAATGTTGTCAAGTAAGCTTTTAACTGCTAAGGCAAGCGAGGGTTGGTTTTACAGAAAATCAGAACCGTTTTTTGTTTGGTTAAACAAAATTTACACCAGTTCTTTAGAGGCGTTTATGAAAAGAAGATGGATGGCTGTGGCTTTTCTGGTAGTCTCTTTTGCTTTTATTCTCGTTCTTTGGAAAGGACTTCCGTCTGAAATGGCTCCTCTCGAAGACAGGTCTTTGATAAATGTATCAAGTACTGCCCAGGAAGGCGCAACTTACGATTATATGCTTAAATATTCTGATAAGTTGTACGATAATCTCGTTGAAGTGGTTCCGGAGAAAGATAAGATAATGCAAATGGTTGGGTTGGGATCGCGAAACAGATCGAACTTTCAGATTTCTCTGGTTAATCCTGATGAGAGAAAGAGAACTCAACAGGAAATTGCTGATGACCTTTCACCTGTGGTTGCAAAAATGACGGGTGCAAGAGCTTTTGTAAATCAACAACAAACTTTCGGAGGCCGAAGAGGAGGGATGCCTGTTCAGTATGTAATTCAGGCCAGAAATATTGACTCGCTTAAAAATATTTTACCAGTATTCATGGAGGAGGTAAACAAGAGCCAGGTTTTTGCTAATTCTGATGAGAACCTGAAATTTACCAAACCTGAGTTAAGTATAAGTATTGACAGAGAAAAGGCTTCAATGCTTGGGGTTTCGATACAAAATATAGCTCAGACACTTCAGCTGACTATGAGTGAGCAAAGAATTGGTTATTTTATTCGAAATGGTAAGCAATATCAGATATTCAGTCAAATTGATGAAGGTCAACGAAACCGCCCAGTTGATCTGGCAAATATTTATGTCAGAAATGATGCCGGTAAATTGATTCAGCTCGACAATCTTATTAAGATGGAAGAGAGCAGCACTCCGCCACAGCTTTACAGATATAACAGGTTTGTTTCTGCTACGGTTTCAGCTTCTCTTTCAAAAGGATATACTCTGGGACAGGGTATTGAGGAAATGGACAAAATATCAGGTAAGGTTTTAAATCCGGATAATTTCTCAACGACTTTGTCAGGTCAGTCTAAAGACTTTGTTGAAAGTACTTCAAGTTTGATGTTTGCATTTATTCTGGCTCTGGTTTTAATTTATTTGATATTGGCCGCACAGTTTGAAAGTTTCAGAGATCCGCTTATTATTATGTTTACAGTACCTCTGGCTTTGATTGGAGCTTTGATTTC
>CAZFUO010000393.1:0-1944 GCA_964522065.1 uncultured Bacteroidales bacterium
TTGACGGAGTTTTGGCATTTATTCACCCTCAGTCAAGTGAAGGCAACGATAAACCCGACAAACCTTCAGCAGCAACATTATGGTTTGGTTATTCAGTAAATGAAAACAGCAGACCATACACAGAAGCATCTGCATTAACACATGCAGGCAGACAATCTGCTCCCTTTATCTTTATAAACAGCTCACAACCAAGGTTTAGTGCGGGTCAAAAAGAACTCATTGATATTTTAAATAAAAACAATATTTACAACGAGGAGCACCTTATAAAAGACAGCCCGCATTCATACTGGTTGTTTCATCCATGGGTTGACGAAGCTATCAAACTTACAGTAGATTTTCTAAGAAAGGTTTTCTAATCAGTTTTATCATGAGTAAAGATTACAAACTTATTGATGTTCTAATCGATAAAGGATTACCTTTTGCCATATATAAAAGCCCCGATATTGATGATATACAATTTGTTACACAGGTTGAAGGGAACCCTATATTATTTGATGACATCTCAAAATCAGAGGGGCACGAAGGCTTTATTGCAGTAAACTTTTCAGGCGACAAAGTCATTTTAATAAAAGATGACATTAAACTCTCAGGCGAAACCGCGATTTTCAGGTATCTTAAAGATATTAACTGCCTGTCCAATTCTTCTGCAGATACAAATTTTGATACATACAATACTGAAGATGACCTTGAAAGGTATTCAAATGCTTATAAGTCAATCCACAGTATTGTTCAAAATGGAGAATGCAGTAAAATAGTACTGTCCAGAAAAAAAAGCATAAAAAAGACAGGCAATTTCTCAGCAGGAAATTCATTTAAACTGGCATTAGAGAAATATCCTGATGCTTTTGTTTGTCTTTTTAATACAAACATATCATCCACATGGCTTGTGATTTCTCCCGAGAAAATACTAAGCGGAAAAGACAATTTGTGGAAAACCGTATCTCTGGCAGGCACAATGGTACAACCACAAAACAATAAAGACATAATCTGGGACAAAAAGAATATTAAGGAACAGGAAATTGTATCAGATTATATAGCTTCGCTCCTTTCAGACAACAATATACAATTTACAACAAACGGTCCGTTTACATCAAATGCCGGAAACCTTGTTCATTTGAAAACAGAATTCTCAATGTCAGGAAGCAATAGTTTTGATCTGACAGCAATACTTAAAGCATTACACCCGACGCCGGCAGTTTGCGGTTTCCCCAGAGAGAAAGCAATGAATGCTATAAGGCTATTTGAAGGCTATGAGAGAAACTTTTACAGTGGGTTTTCAGGAATAATATCAAAAAATGAAACAACCTCATTGTATGTAAACTTGAGATGTATGCAAATTGGAGCAAAAACCTTAGATTTGTATTCGGGTGGAGGCATACTTAGCGATTCTGAATTGTTTTCAGAGTGGAACGAGACAGAAGCAAAAATGCAAACCATACTGAGCATTATTGAAGTTTAGTTTTACAACATACAGGTATGTTCTCAAATAAGCAAAATGTTATTCAGACTGTGGCGTTTATGAAAGCTTCAGGAATATCACATGTGGTGATATCGCCAGGCTCACGTAACGCACCAATAATACAGTCATTTCTTGCTGACTCATATTTTAAATGTTATTCAATAGTTGATGAACGCAGCGCATCATTTTTTGCTATAGGGTTAATATACAGCTTGAATAAACCTGTTATTTTATGTTGTACTTCAGGTACAGCCCTGGTAAATTATTCCCCTGCAGTTGCGGAATCTTTCTATCAAAACCTCCCTCTGGTTGTAATTTCCGCAGACAGATCTGGCCAATGGATAGATCAAATGGATGGTCAGACTATAAATCAGGTTAACGTTTTCAGCAATTTTATAAGAGCATCTGTCAATCTTCCTGAGATCGAAAATGAAGACAAAGTTTGGTACTGCAACAGGTTGTTAAACGAGGTTTCTCATAAATTG
>CAZFUO010000394.1:0-1926 GCA_964522065.1 uncultured Bacteroidales bacterium
GTAGAGGTCGGAAGTTCGAGTCTTCTCATCCCGACAAAAGCATCAGAACAACAATGTTTTGATGCTTTTTTTATTAGAACCGGGCAAAAACACTCAGTGGTAAATCCTTGCCTGATTTATCTCTAACCAGGAGTTCGCCGTACTCTACTTTCGAAGCATAATCGGGGTAATAATATTTTAATAAGTTTGCGGCTATAATTGGTGAAAATCCCATTGAATAGAGATTTAAAACAACAAACGAGTTGCCTTTTTCAAGCAGTTGCGCACATACTTCAAGCATTTTTGTAATCTGATCAGCCAAAATCCACTTCTCACCTTCAGGGCCTCTGCCATAAGCAGGAGGATCAAGTATAATGCCATCGTACTTATTGCCTCTTCTTACTTCCCTTTGAACATATTTCATTGCGTCCTCGACTATCCATCTGATGTTGCTTAAGCCAGAGGTTTCGGCATTTTCTTTAGCCCAACTGACAACTTGCTTCACAGAGTCAACATGAGTAACAAGCGCACCAGCATTTGCAGCAGCAAGACTTGCTGCCCCTGTATATGCAAACAGGTTTAATACTTTTGGCTGCTCCTTACCTATATTTTTAATCTTGTCAGCAATAAACTGCCAGTTTGAAACCTGTTCAGGAAACAAGCCAATATGTTTAAAAGCTGTCATTGCCAGTCTTAATTTAAGAGTTCCTGCAGTAGTTTTGTAATCAACAACCCATCTGTCAGGCATAGCCTTACCGGTTACCCACTCTCCTCTTTCGAAAGACTCAGAGGCCTGATCACTACCATTCTTTCTAAACCAGGCATTAGTTAGCCTCTCCCACTCTGATAATTCTAGAGCTTTTGGCCATACAGCCTGCGGTTCGGGCCTTCTTAAAAAGTACTTACCGTATCTTTCTAATTTTTCAAAATCACCGGAATCAATTAGTTCGTAGTCAAGCATAAAGTATTTTTTACAAAGATGAGGGGCAAACGTACTATATTTTTTGTGGACATCAAAATCTTTTCGCAATTTTGGATTTCCAAATCAAAACAGCAAATGGAAAAGATAACCAGCATACAAAATCCCAGGATAAAACATATTTCTCAACTTTCTAAAAACAATTACAGGAGAGAAAAAGGTGTATTTGCAATGGAAGGAGCCAGAGAGTTAGGCCTTGCTGTTGATGCCGGCTATATGCCTGAAAGTATTTTTGTTTGCCAGGAAATTTATGCTAAAAGTGAATATCCCGACTTACTTAAAAAAATACCTGAAAAATTAATAACCGAAATCACTCCTGAAATATTTAGCAAACTTGCTTACAGAGAAGGTTCTGATGGTATCATAGCAATAATGAAACCGCAAAATCACGACCTGAATACGCTAAAGCTTAAGGATAATCCATTTATTATAGTTTTAGAGTCGGTAGAAAAACCAGGAAACCTTGGAGCAGTTTTAAGAACAGCAGACGCAGCCAGGGCAGATGCTGTAATTGTTTGCGACCCAAACACCGATCTTTACAACCCAAATGTAATAAGATCGAGCGTAGGCTGCATATTTACTGTAAGTGTTGGTATTGCGTCATCAGTAGAAGCCTTAGAATGGCTTAAATCAAAAAATATCACCACATATGCTGCAGAGCTTAATGCATCAGAATGGTATCATACATCAGACCTGACAAAGCCATCGGCAATAGTTATGGGTACAGAAGCAGACGGATTAACAAAATTCTGGCTTGATAATGCAGATAAAAGAATAAAAATACCCATGCGTGGCAAGATTGACTCACTTAATTTATCTGTATCTACTGCAATTTTAACTTTTGAGGCGATGAGACAAAGAGGATTTTAGCCTAATCTTATATGTCCGGCTTTTACAGCTTTATTAGTGAACAAAGATGCATTCTCTTCAAATTTATACTCAGATTCTGTTGTAAGGTAAGTACAGTT
>CAZFUO010000395.1:0-1924 GCA_964522065.1 uncultured Bacteroidales bacterium
CTCAGGAGAAAAAACCACAAATTTGTTTTTATAATACAACTTATACTTTGCAGTACTCTGTGAGTATAATTCAGCTAAAGAACAGTTTATTTCCAAAGGAGTTTTACATGTCAGGTTAACAAGAAAACTATTACCTGCTCTTATCTGTCTTACGACTTCATCAAACTTAACAGAATACTCCTCAAAGCTTAAGGGGTAAGCTTTGAGGAGTATCTCGTTAACAGTGTTACATTTAATGTGATTACTTTTAATATGTGGCGTTTCAAAAGAAACATCCTTATCTGACAACTCTTCAAATGTCAGGACTTCTGTCTCGCTTTGCAGAAAATCAATAATGAAAAAGAAGGGAGTTCCTTCTTTTCCATATTTATTCATTAAAAGCCTGGCATCAGTCTTCTTCATTCATCCATTTAAGTTTTTTGAATATCCAGAAAAATAATGCTAAAACCACACCAACAACAGCAGATAATGCCATTCCTTTCAGCTGAACAGAACCAAGCATAATTGCGGCTCCACTTACTCCAACCACGAAAGTCACTGCACCTAAAACCATATTGCTGTTTTTACTGAAATCAACTTTATGTTCAACAAAAATTCTCAGACCCTGTACAGCAATTACACCATATAAAAGCATAGTTATACCTCCCATTACAGGAAGAGGAATTGTAGAAATAGCTGCAGATATTTTACCAACGCATGAAAATAATATAGCAAGAATAGCTGCACCTCTTATTACCCAAACTGAATAAACTTTTGTAATAGCCATTACACCAATATTTTCACCATACGTTGTATTGGGAGGTGAGCCGGTAAAACCTGATATAATATTTGAAATACCATCACCAAGCAAAGAGCGGTGCAAACCTGGTTTTGACATAAGGTCTGTATCTGTAATTCTTCCTGTAACAATAAGATGACTTATGTGCTCTGCAAGAACTACTATACATGCAGGTGCAATAATCAACATAGCATTAGGATCGTAAACCGGTGCATGAAATTTCGGCAATGAGAACCATGCAGCATTTTGAATTGCCTGAGTATCAACCATACCCATTATCAATGCCAAAATATAACCGGCAACCACAGCCAACAATATTGGAATTACCTGTAAAAAACCTCTGAATAAAACAGATCCTACGATACCAATTATTAATGTAAACATCGAAACCAGTAATACATTGGGGTCTGTAGCATCTCCTGCAGTTAACCCTGCCTGTTGAGCAGCAACAGGAGCAAGTTCAAGCCCGATAATAGCAACCACGGCACCCATAACAGCCGGAGGCATAACAACGTCTATCCACTTTATACCCCATTTGTAAACTATAAGCGAAACAAGAACAAAAAACACACCAAACATAATAAAACCTGACTGAGCATGCTGATAGCCACCATAACTGCTAATTATTAATAAGACAGGTGCAATAAAGGCAAAACTCGATCCCAGGTATGCAGGTATCCCTCCTTTTGTTACCCAGGAATAAATCAGTGTTCCTATACCATTCATCAACAAAGCTATGGCAGGGTCGACACCCAAAAGTACCGGCACCAGGATGGTGGCACCAAACATAGCAGTAAGATGTTGAAAACTAAGAGGTAAACTTTGCAGCAAAGGCAATTTTTCATGAATCCCGATTATTCTTTTTTCCATGTATTTATATAATTTAAGATATTAAGTTTCCGGCTCGCTTGTATCTTGTAATAGTCTTGGATTTATACTTTTTGATGGTGACAGTCCCAACTTTCTCATATTTTCAACTCTCCTTACAAGACTACCATTACCTGTTGAAAGTTGCCCGTAAGCTTCGTCATAATTTTTCTGAGCGCTTTTTAACTCTGATCCGATTTTATCAAACTTTTCAATAAAGCCTACAAATTTATCGTATAAAGCACTACCCTGCCTTACTATTTCCTGAATATTTTTTAC
>CAZFUO010000396.1:0-1922 GCA_964522065.1 uncultured Bacteroidales bacterium
AATCCTGCTATAAGTAATAATCATATTGTTTACGGAGCAATGGATGGAAAGATTTACTGTCTTACAAAAAAATAAATTTATATGAGAATAGTTCAGATAATACCCGGCTCGGGAGGCAGCTTTTATTGCGGCAATTGTATGAGAGACAGTAAGTATATTGAGGCTATTAGGTCTCAGGGTAATGATGTTATAATTGTACCTATGTATCTGCCGTTGTTTCCTGAAGAAGAAAATGAAGATGCGGTTCCGGTATTTTATGGTGCTATTAGTTTATATCTTAAAGAGAAGTTCGCTATCTTCAGGCATTTACCTGAATGGTTTGACAAGCTTTTAAATTCAAAGCCGATGCTGAAGTTTGCTGCAGGTATGGCTAATTCGACAAGGTCAGGAGGTCTGGAGGATATGACAATATCTATGCTAATGGGTGAACATGGCAGGCAAAAAGAAGAGCTTGAGAAAATGGCGGACTGGCTTAAGGAACATTATAAGGCTGATATTATTCATATTTCGAACGCGCTGCTGATAGGCCTGGCTCATAAACTTAAAGAAAAACTGAATATTCCTGTTGTTTGTACTCTTCAGGATGAGGATGTTTGGGTGGATGCTATGAATGAGAATTTCAGAGATGAAACTTGGGATCTAATCAGTCTTAAGGCAAAAGATATAGATATGTTTATTTCCGTAAGTAGTTATTATACTTCTTTTATGAAGCATAAACTCAAACTCGATGATGATAAAATAAAGACTCTTCATCTGGGTGTTGATCCTGCTGACTATATTTATAAATCTCCGGCGCAAAAGAAAAAGAATATTGGCTTCCTTTCGAGACTTTGCAGGGAAAATGGCCTTGATATACTGGTTGATGCATTTATACTTTTAAAGCAAAATCCTGAGAATAAAGATTGTAAGTTGTTGTTAACCGGTGGTCATACTGCCGATGACAATAGCTTTATTGCCGAACAAAAAAAGAAACTGAAAAATGCCGGTCTCGATAATTATTATGAAATTTTTGATGAGTTTGGTCAGGAAAGCAGGAACATTTTTTTTGATAATATTGTTGCTTTGTCAGTGCCTGTAAGAAATGGTGAAGCTTTTGGTATTTATCTTACTGAGGCTATGGCTGCAGGTGTGCCTGTGGTTCAGCCAAAGCTGGGTGCTTTTCCTGAAATTATCGCGGTTTCGGGGGGAGGAGTTGTTTATGAAATAAACGACGGGCAATCGCTTTCGGCTGCATTGCACAAGTTGATTAATGATGTCAGCACGCTTGAGAGCCTAAGCAAAAATGCAAGGCAAAGCATTGAAAAACAATTTAATATAAATGAATTGTCAGCCAAACTAAGTAACATTTACAAGGAAACCATAGATAAAAGCAAATAGTAAGATGTTTATTAAAGCTGAAAATATTAGCAAGAGTTACAGCAATCATAATGGTAATGCCGCGATTGATGTACTCAAAGATTTATGTTTTGAAATCGAAAAAGGCAGTAAAGTTGCAATTATGGGCCCTTCGGGTAGCGGCAAAACCACTTTGCTAAATATAATCGGTACATTGCAAAAACCTGACAGCGGCATACTGAGTCTTGACAACAAACAAATAAACAACCTGGCTGACAGCGAAATACTCAGGCTTAGAAATCAGCACATAGGTTTTGTATTTCAGTTTCACAATCTGTTGCCACAATGCACTCTTCTTGAAAATGTTTTATTGCCAACTCTTGCATTTAAAAACAACCAGGCAGAGGTAGAAAAAAGAGCTGTCGAACTTTTAAAGTATCTGAACATATACGAACGTAAAGACAACAAACCGGGCGAACTTTCAGGTGGAGAGTGTCAGAGAGCTGCTGTTGCCAGAGCTTTAATAAACAATCCGGGACTGATACTTGCAGACGAACCTACAGGCTCGCTTGATAAAAAAAATGCAG
>CAZFUO010000397.1:0-1919 GCA_964522065.1 uncultured Bacteroidales bacterium
CAATGTCAAAGAAGATTTAAACAAACCGGATTCATCCCCAATTTACAATCTGTTAGGTCGTAATGTAGGCAATGATTTTGAACAACTACCAGCAGGTATTTATATTCAGAATGGTAAAAAATACGTGAAGCGTTAATAGTTTTCTGATTTGTTTCTTTTCCACAAAAATAGAGGGTGCCTCATAAGTGAAAACTCAGAGACACCCTCTTAAACTTTTTTAGAAACGCATAAAGAAATCCCAAGTCTCTTTTGCTATCCAGTTAACATCAGAACCCGGATCTTTTACGTTTTCGGTATGTCCGCCAACAAATGAACCAAATAATACAGGGTATTCCTCAGGTAGTCCTTTGAATTCTGTTGTGATGTGAGTAGGAGTAGTAGCAACGGGTATTTCTGGTAATTCTTTTAGTCCATTATCTTCGAGGTGTGTCAACACACAATACTTGCCACCTTGTTTACGTTCATCAGAGTTGACAAACTTGCACAATCCGTCCTGAGTACCAGTTGTGCTAAAAAATGCAAGCGGTTCGTGCTTGTTTTCCGGAAGATAAATATTCCAGTTTGCAGGAGCATAACAAGCTACGGCACGAAGATCTTTCTGGAAATTTAAAGATAAAGAGTATGTTACCATTGCGCCAAAGCTAAAACCACAGCAAAATACACGAGAGGTGTCTATACTTAGTTTGTCTTTAAACAATTTAAGCATATCGGCAAAGAAAATATGATCTTTGTCATCACCTCCACGCCAAGGAGAACGGTCGGTATATCCTTGTGGTGCAACAAAAATAACAGGAACATTATCTCTTTCTGCATATGTTTTTAATCCATAATAGTTTTGATCAACCATTGTTTTCATACTTCCACCCATCATGTGCATTGCAAAAATCAAACGATAAGCTTTTTTCTTGTCGTAGTTTTGAGGAATATCTATTGTGTATTGACGATCAAGCCCTGCACTTGTTATCGTATATATTCCACTTTTGAAATCTCCAAGGTCTTTATTGTGACCAGTACTAAGTGTTGGAGCATTTTTTAGTTTTCGGTTAACGTCTACTTTTTTACCTGATTGTGCATTGAGCGCAAAAAATGAAGCTAAAATGATAAAGATTACGATTGTTTTTTTCATGTTTAATTACTTTTAAAATTTTCGTGGTATTTTTACTTTTTCTGAGGTCAAAGATACAAATATTACTATTTATGAAAAAAATTATTATAATAGGTGCAACTTCCGGCATAGGGAAAGAGCTTTCGAGAAAATTTGTCGAAAACGGATGTATTGTAGGTATAACTGGAAGACGTTATGAATTATTGGAAAAGTTGAAAGAGGAAAAACCTGAATCATATTTAATTAGTTCATTCGATATAACCGATGTGCAAATTACACTGGATAAATTGAATGAATTAACATCAAAACTTGGTGGTCTTGAATTATTAGTTGTTTGTTCCGGAACCGGAGATATTAACACTACATTAGATTTTGAAATTGAGAAAAGGATTATAAATACCAATGTTCTAGGATTTACTAATATTGTTGATTGGGGATTTAAATACTTTGAAGAAAAAAAATCAGGGCATATAGTTGCAATCAGTTCAATAGGTGGCTTGCGCGGTAGCAGACATTCACCCTCATATAATGCCTCTAAGTCATATCAGATGAATTATTTGGAGGGATTGAGGCAAAAGTCTAAACACTTGAAATCTAAGATTTATGTTACAGATATTCGTCCGGGTCTTGTTAATACAGATATGGCTAAAGGTGATGGTTTATTTTGGGTTGAACCTGTAAAAATAGTATCAAATCAAATATATAAAGCGATTGAAAAAAGAAAAGAGGTTGTATATGTTACAAAGAGGTGGGGTTTATTAGCGAGAATTCTAAAATGGATGCCCGGATTATTATATAACAGAATGTAAATTAA
>CAZFUO010000398.1:0-1917 GCA_964522065.1 uncultured Bacteroidales bacterium
TACGGGATACAGATATGAAGTTGTTGGTCCATATAATCAGATAAGTTCATACTGTGATTTTTCCGGAGACAGCTCGTTATATATGCCAAAAGCGGCTTTTGATCCCTACAAAAGATATCTAAGTGAATCCTTTACACTTTTACCTCCTGAAGAAGGCGGAAGTGTTACCATTAGAATTTACAGACGCGAAAAACTTTTGTACACTACCAATGTTGACACTCACGGCAATCCGTTAAGGGCTGCGTCCGGTGAGAGGCTGAATGTTGTACTCGATTTCAGAAAGATTAATATCGAGGTAAACCTAAACATTACAGAATGGGATGTGGTTTCGCAGGAAACCGAATTCTGATTTATTCCAATTTATAAAAATTGATATGAATACTTTCAAGGCGTTCATGCTTTTGCTATGGCCGGTATTTATTACTTCGTGTATTTTTGATAACGAGGTATGTGAAAGTGTAAAAGCAGGAAGAGAAGTTCAGATAAAGCTTAACGTAAGCAGTCATTCAAATGATGGTCTTTCAACAAGAGCTTTCAGCGAAACCGCGGTTTCAGATTTGCATGTATTTGTTTATGATGCTCAGAATAAACTGGTCGGACACAAATACAATCAGGGTAACTCATTGACCATGACTACAAGGTCTGGAAATGATAACAGGATTTATGCGATCACAAACACCGGCAATCCGGCAATTTTTACAGGATATGATGTTAGCGACAGCATTAAACTAAAGTCATTTACCACTCCAAATGCAACAAATGTTAACGATGTGATTGTAAATGAGTGTTTAACAATGTCGGGTAGTAAAGGTGATATAGATATTCTTGAACAAACATCGGTGCAAAGTATATCAGGTTTTATAGTCTCCAGAATGGTGGCTAAGATAGTTCTTGATGTGAAGTCTTCAGCATCAAGTGTTTGTACCGGGTACTCTGTTAAGGATATGCCTGTGAAAAGTTACTACTTGCCCAGACCAAATACTTTGGAAGCTCTGGCAGCAGATTTGCAGATAGGTGATGATGCTGTAGATGCTTCTAATCCATTGCATTGGTTTTCAACAGGATTACAAACTCCTGCAACTTCTGATTTTGTTTCAACATTTTATATGTATGAAAACAGGAGAGGGGGCAGAGTTAGTATTGCAGGAAGTACTGGTAATGAAACTCTACAATATGAGAAAAGTATTTATGCTCCTGAAAGAGCCACTTACATAGAGTTTTATGTAAATGTAGGCGGTACTAACACTACCTATAAGCTTTATCTGGGTGCAGACGCAACAAAAAATTATAATATTAAAAGAAATGCCACTTATACATTTCATGTTATTTTCAATGCAAATGGCATGACTGTTTCAAATGTAGATATCTCCGAATGGACTGACTCAACCACAGGAGAAGAAATAAATTATTAAAGAACAAATCAATCAATCGAAAATCATTTAATCAAACAATCAAACAATCAATCAACCTAATTATGAAAAAAGTATTATTCTCATTGACTATGCTGACAGTCTTGTTGTCAGGTTGTGTTTACGATGACAGCGAGCTATTCGGTATCGTAGATAAAAACAATATCGAAGAAGTAGGCACCCCCCTAAACGTAACTGCTTCAATAAGTGAAGGAACAAGTAATTTAAGAGCAGTAATTACAGGAACGACATTTCCTAATCCTTCAGATATAGGTGTTTTCTCAACTAATGGTGGAGGTACTGCAACTACTGCTAAATATAGTTATAATGGATCAACATGGTCTTCAACAAATTCATTATATTTTGTAAATCCAACAGCGACTGTTTATGCATTTTATCCATACTCAGCAATAGCATCTCCAACGTCCTCTTCAACAATTTCTATTAGTTTAGGAAATGAAAATTCTTTAACAGGCGCTGGTCAAACAGATTATATGTATACTGGTTT
>CAZFUO010000399.1:0-1912 GCA_964522065.1 uncultured Bacteroidales bacterium
CTTGCTTAGCATCAACATTCAAAATACCGTTCGATCCGTAAACCAATGCAGATTGTGAAACGGGTTTTAATGAGGAAGGATCAGCAGGAGCATTCAAATCAGACGCAAAACGAGGTACTATCTGGGCGGTTCCGTTAAATTGAATAAGAACACCTCTGATATTTCTTGCTTCAGCTGGTATATCAATTCCAATATAAGGAAGATCAGCATATGTTGGTCTGAGAACTATTGTTTCACCACCATTTGTGTAATTGTAATTATTAGCTCTTGCAAATTTACCTGTTGATGTAGTTGACAAACCGTTAATCTGTATAAGAGTTGATTCGTATCTTGCAAGGCTTTCTTTAGCTTCAGGAATTGTAAGAAGCGTTGTATTTATGTTATTACCAGTAGATGAAGCAACTACATCAACTTGAGGAACAATTTCCAACAATTTGCCATAAACAGCCAGATTACCGGTTAGGTTCTTAATACCGTCGCCAACATGAATCTGAGATTTGATTACTCCGCTTGGATCGTCAATTAACACACCACCTGTTGCATCCTGAACATGTTTGTTATTTCTGTTTGTTGTTACAAGATTTACAAACACTTCGCCAGTGATTTTATAAACAGTACTCAAATCTTTAGGTTCAGGTAGTGCATCGTAAATAGAACGAAGTGCAGCAAGGTTAGCTACAGCAACTGCTGTCCATGATTTACCAGTAACGGTTGCAACTACCGGATTGGCTAAGCCGCCACCACTGATAGTTACTGTTGCTGTATCATTTCCAACTGCTGTTGGAGCATATTTAACAGGAATTGAGAAACCAAGAGTATCATTCGCTTGTAATGCTGTTATAGAAGTAACAGTCGAGCTAAATGCATTGCCTTTTTTATTTGCAACCGCTACAAACAAGTTTCCATTTACAAATTTACCTTTCAATGTCAGATTTTTTGTCTGGTTTGAATTGTTTTCAACTGAGAAATTTGCGCTTGTTACAGTTGCACTTGCAGCAGGGGTTCCACCTTGGGTAATTTTGATATTATCTAAAAAGAAGCGTCCTTTTGTAGCTTGTAAACTTTCAAACTTAATTTTAGTTGTAGCGGTTCCGCCGGTTAGCTGGAAAGGTCCGAAACTTGACAAGTTATATGGTAATGCTGCGTTAGACATACCAGTTACTTTTTTCACAAGTACATCGTTAACATATAAATTAAATGAAGTTGAATCTCCGCTCCATGCTCTTGCGTCAAAACTTATTGAAAAGTTACCTCCATTTGCAGAAAGATTTATTGAAGGTGTAACAAGAGAACCTCCGGCGCTTGATGATGCCAATTTGGTTGCACCACCGGCCTGATAAACTTTAGTTCCAGTCCATCCCGGTAATTTTGTATATGTATCAAGGCTTGCAGCAATATCTGTACTGTTAGGGCTATCCTGAGTACCTGCTGTGAATGCTGCAAAGTCCTCTTCAAGAACAGTAGTAGCAGCTGCTTCGACAACTGATTCAACTAACAGGTTTTTAATTTCCCATGTTGCAGATTCGACATCACTACATAAGTACTTAAAAGCTATACGAACATTTGATTTTCCATAAGCTAATTCAGGTATTTTTATACTTTTGGTATCAACAAAGTCCCAAGTGTTACCTTTTGGATAAACAGGAATGATAACCTGAGTCCATGTTGCTGTAGCTGGAGAACCACTATCATAGTCAGTACTTATCCACAAAGTATGATTGTTTTGCATATTTTCAACAGCCCCCTTGTTTATTGTATGACTAAAAGATAAAGCGGCATTCTTAACATCTTTAAAATCCATTGAAGGTGAAATTAACCAATCTTCATTAGCATTATTTTTGCTACTAAAATAACCACTCATCTTTGCATAGCTTGAAGACCAAGCCCAAACCTGATCACCTACAAGTGACTG
>CAZFUO010000400.1:0-1905 GCA_964522065.1 uncultured Bacteroidales bacterium
GGTAACATAGGTAAAAAAGTAACAATTCAGGGTAGTCTCGAAGCCTATTTCAGCGTACCGGGCTTAAAATCACCAACAGATTACGTACTCGAAGGTGGCGGGAATACAAATCCTGAACCAGGAACATCAATATTGTCAGAAAAATTCTCAAATACTCTAGGAGCATTTACACCAATTTCTATTGTTGGTGCTGAGGTTTGGGCCGGAACCAACTATGGTGCAGTGATGACAGGATTTGCAAATAGTAAGAGTAATGCAAATGAAGACTGGTTAATTTCACCTGCTATGAATTTGATAGGTATAAGTTCTGCCGTTATGACTTTTAGTCATACAATAAATAAGGGTGTTGTTGCAAATATGGCTGCTAATCATACTTTATGGTTTAGTACAAATTATTCTTCAGGAGCACCTTCAACTGCTACTTGGATACAGGTTACAATTCCTACATATCCTACTGGAAGCGACTGGACATTTGTGGGAAGTGGAAATATAAATTTACCATCTTCGGTGTTAGGAAAAAGTAATGTGAGATTTGCATTTAAATACTTGTGCTCGGATGCGGAATCAGCTTCGTGGGAGATTAAGGATGTGCTTGTCAAGTAAGGGATGTCATCCTTTTTGGCGTTTTTTGTTTACATTTGTAATCAGCTTAAGCTTTGTTGCTGAGTCTTTTGCCCTCATTCCCGATGGTTACTATGACATCCCTGAAGGCAAAAATAGTTCACAATTGAAAACGGCTTTTTTCAATATTATTAAAGGTCATACAGTTTTGACTTACAGCGATCTTTGGCAAGCTTTTAAAAAAACTGATATAAAACCCAATGGAAGGGTCTGGGATGAATATTCAAATACAACAGACTTTGACTTTGATAAAGATAGGGACAGCGGTTCAGGGGGAACTAGTGAAGGGGGAGTTTACAATAGGGAACACTCATTTCCAAAGAGTTGGTTCGGAGGGGATGTCATCCCTATGTACACAGACCTATTCCACATGTACCCCTCCGATAAGTGGGTAAACAACAAGCGTGGAAATTTACCATTTGGAAATGTTCAGGTGGTGACCGGCTTTTCTGCCAATCATTATTCTGAGTGGGGTACTTCGACCGAAAGTGGTGCAAGCCTGACTGTTTTTGAACCTGCAGACGAACTGAAAGGTGATTTTGCAAGGACTTATTTCTATATGGTAACCAGGTATGAAGACCAGGTTGCATCGTGGAAGTCAAATCCAAATACTGAAATGCTCGACGGAACCGCATATCCTGCACTTAGTCAATGGGCTCAAAAAGTCCTTTTAAAATGGGCAAAAGACGACCCCGTAAGTGCAAAAGAGGTTGCCAGAAATGACTCAATCTATAAATTGTATCAACATAACCGCAATCCTTATATTGACTTTAAGTCATTGCCTGATTATATTTGGGGAGATTCGGTCAACTATGCATTTTACCCTTCAAAGTATATTCCAACAGGACTAAAAGAAATAAACCAGGGTGAAAAGTTACAAGCCTGGGTTAAGGATGGTGAAGTAGTAGTTAGCACAGCCAAAAACAAGCAAATAACTATTTACGACATTACGGGAAGAGTATTAGACAAAAAAATATCAGATGGTGAAATCACAAGGTTTTCTGTAAACAAAAAGCAGATAATAATTATTAATTGTGAAACATCTAAAGTGAAAGTTTTATTGTAAATTTGATAGTCATAATAATTTAAAAATGTTGCTTATGAAAAATTTTACCCGATTAATTAAAACTACAGCATTGATAGCCGTAATGGCTTTTTATGCTTTTAATGCTTCTGCAGCAACTATTCTGTCAGAAACATTTGCAACCTCATTAGGTAATTTCACAACACAGTCACTTGTAGGTGATCAGGTTTGGGCTTGGTCTTCAAGCTATGCAAAGATGA
>CAZFUO010000401.1:0-1897 GCA_964522065.1 uncultured Bacteroidales bacterium
TTGAAACGCCACATATTATTAAAAATAGTCATATTAAATGTGACACTGTTAATGAGATACTCCTCAAAGCTTACCCTATAAGCTTTGAGGAGTATTCTGTTAAGTTTGATGAAGTCGTAAGGCAAATTAGAACAGGTAATAGTTTTCTTGTTAACCTGACTTGTAGAACTCCTTTGGAAATAAACTGTTCTTTATCAGAGTTATACTCAAAGTGTACTGCGAAATATAAGTTGTATTATAAAAACAAATTCGTAGTTTTTTCTCCTGAGACATTTATAAAAACTTCAAATGGTAAGATTTTTTCTTACCCAATGAAGGGTACAATTGATGCAGAAATACCTGATGCTTTAAATCTTATTCTGAGCAATTCAAAGGAGATGGCTGAGCATAGTACAATAGTCGATTTGATAAGAAATGACTTGAGTATGGTTGCCACAGATATAAAAGTTGAGAGATTTAGATATTCAGATAAAATAAGAACTAATTTTGGTGAGATTCTTCAAATAAGTTCAGAAATTTCAGGTATATTGCCTAATGATTACAGGGAAAAGACCGGAGATATTGTCTTTAGTCTTTTACCTGCAGGATCTGTAACCGGGGCTCCCAAAAAAAAGACCGTTGAAATAATACTTTCTGCTGAAGATTATGACAGAGGGTATTATACGGGTATTTTTGGGGTTTTTGACGGGAATGAGCTTGATACTTCTGTGATGATAAGATTTATTGAGTTATCAGACGGAAAATACTGTTTTAAGAGCGGTGGTGGAATAACAGCTTACAGTAGTGTAAATGATGAATATGATGAACTTATAAAAAAGATTTATGTCCCTGTTGGTAGAAAGCATAAAGGTTAAATCTGGTGTTTTATATAACATCCAATTGCATAATGCAAGATTTAATAAAACGAGAAAAGACTTGTTTGGGATAAATAAGCCTGTAGATTTGCGTGATTTTGTTGAAGTGCCTCAAACCGACAATGAAATAATTTATAAACTTAGAATTTTATATGGTCCTGAAATTGAGAAAATCGAATTTATACCATATCATATAAGGAAGGTAGAGACTTTAAAGTTGGTTCACAGTGATGATATTGAATATCAGTATAAGTTTGCTGACAGAACAAACCTTGACAAATTACTCGAACTAAAAGATAATTGTGATGATATACTGATTATTAAAAATGGTTTTGTAACTGATACTTCTTATTCAAATATTGCTTTTTATGATAACTCACAATGGCTTGTTCCTGAAACATATTTATTGAACGGAACCAAAAGGCAATTTTTGTTGAATAATAAAATTGTAAAGCAGATTAGTATTAAGATTGAGGATCTTAAGAACTTCTCTTATGCCAGACTTATAAATGCAATGCTTGATTTTGATAAAACTGATTACACAAAATGGATGTTCTGATAGTTATTATTGCAG
The DNA here is from genome assembly GCA_964522065.1 of uncultured Bacteroidales bacterium. Lineage (GTDB taxonomy): Bacteria > Bacteroidota > Bacteroidia > Bacteroidales > UBA1402 > UBA8389. Next base: position 1,429 of record CAZFUO010000401.1, read on the forward strand.
CACTTTTGCTGATAACCGGTATTGCCGGTTCTGTGCTTCCGGTATTGCCCGGTTTACCTGTTAGCTGGCTTGGTTTGGTATTGTTAAAGTTCACTGAAAGCTTTTCTGATAATATTACTTGGGAAAGAATAATCTGGGCCGGTGTAATTACTCTTGCAGTTAGCCTTATAGATGCTTTTTTACCGGTATTGGCAACTAAAAAGTATGGTGGTGGAAAGCTTGTAACTATTGGTGCAAGCATAGGTTTGGTTTTAGGATTTATGATGGGTTTTGTTGGCGTTTTTATTGGTCCGTTTATCGGAGCGTTTGTAGGTGGTATGCTTGAAGGTCAGAAATTTAATCTTTCTTTCAGGCAAGCTTTGGCTACATTTGCAGGCTTTTTTGCAGGCATAGTTTTAAAACTTGTATGCGGTGGCATTCTTGCAATAATTTTTGTGACTGCCTTATTTTAATAACATTTTAATACTAT
>CAZFUO010000402.1:0-1893 GCA_964522065.1 uncultured Bacteroidales bacterium
AATATTTTTCCGTTTTTAACAGCTTCAAGTATTATTATGCTTTTTCCGCTATTTGATTTTGATTTGCCGAATTGTATAAAGAAACTTTCATTCTGAAAAAGAGCTATCCCTGCAAACTCTTTTTCAGATGAGGGAACAAACTCAAGTGTTGTCTCAGCATTAAAAGTCCAGGATGTTATTCTCTGGCAAATAAAGGCAGGATTTGAGTTTTCATGAATGCCTGTTTCTTTAGCCTGAAGATGTAATCTTCCACTTTTGTCAATTGAATAAAAATGCCCTGATGGATTTCTTACAAATATCGCAAAGTCGGGTAAGCCTTTTTCAGACCATAATTTTCCGGGATTATAGAAATCAAAACCTTTTTGTTTAGATTTTTTTTCAAGTCTTTTTTGTTCTTCAGATTTATTTACAAAATAAGGTATTTCTTCTCCATCTGGTAAAATTACAGGTTGGCCGTCCTGCCATTTAACAGGTAACATGAACGTTTCACGTCCTGTGTTATATAAACCATCTCTGTATGGCATACATGCAAGGAATACAGCATACCAGTCTCCTGCCTCTGTTTGTATCAAATCAGCATGGCCTGCACTTGTCACAGGATTTTTTCTGTTTTCAGGTAAACTTCTCTGTGTTAGTATTGGATTTATCTTACATGGTGTGAATGGGCCTAAAGGACTGTTTGATGTTAGTATTACTTCAGAATGCATCTCTGCAGTACCTCCTTCGGCAGCCATCAGAAAGTACTTTCCGTTAATTTTATAAAGATGAGGGCCTTCAATCCAGATTGGCTTGTCTTCCTTTACTATACCTTTATCAATTAATACCTGTTGTTTACCTATTGTCTTTCCATTTTTCCAGTCATATTCTCTTACCCAGATTGCTCTGTGACCGTCATATTCAGCTTTATAAGCAGGCTCATCGTTGTTTACGATATATGCTCTGCCATCATCATCAAAAAACAATGAAGGGTCAATACCTCCTACTTCTCTTAAAACTACAGGGTCACTCCAGTTCTGTTTTTTAGGATCGTCTGTTGTAAAAATTGCGGTTCCGCCGTGACCTGTACCGGTAGTAATCATGTAAAACTTGTCGTCGTGAGGATTGTACTCTATTGCCGGTGCATAAACCCCGCCAGACATTCTTGACCGGCCAATCTTTAATTGAGATTCTCTGTTTAACACATGTCCAATCTGCTTCCAGTTAACCAGGTCTGTACTGTGCCAGATTGGAACCCCCGGGAAATAACTGAAAGTGGAATTTATAAGATAATAGTCTCCGCCTTTACGACAAATACTGGGATCGGGCATAAAACCGGAAAGTATTGGATTTTGAAATTGGTTCTTATTAACCTTATCTGCAAATCGGTTTACTCCAGTATATCTGAAAGTGTCAAAAACAGCTTTATTTTGCGCCATTGTTGCAGCAGTTAAAATAGTTATAACTAAAGTCAGCAGAAGTTTTCTCATTATTTCTTACTTTTTAATAAAGCTTTTACAATTGTAAGGAGGGTACCGGGTACCCTCCCAAAAAGGAAATTAAAAACCTAAATCAAACCATTCCTGTTTATAAACCTCCACCATCTATTGTAATTATTTCATCTTTATCGTTATATTCAAGCTCTACAACCTTTAGACTTCTCAGCCAGGTTCTGCCTCCTGAAGGAACGCTGTCATGATGAAACAAATACCACTTACCTTTAAACTCTACTATTGAATGATGTGTAGTCCAACCAACAACAGGTGTTAAAATAACTCCTTTATATGTGAACGGACCGTATGGATTGTCACCAACTGCATAACACAGATTGTGAGTTTCGCCTGTTGAATAAGAAAAATAATATTTACCCTTATAAACATGCATCCATGATGCTTCAAAAAAACGTTTATCGTTTTG
>CAZFUO010000403.1:0-1888 GCA_964522065.1 uncultured Bacteroidales bacterium
CTGTTCATTTCTATTCAAAAGCTGAATTGTACTTCTTTATTGCCGAAGCTCAGTTAAGATTTGGTTCTGCTTCTGCAGCTAAAACTGCATATGAATCTGCTATTGCTGCCAGTTTCGCTCATCATGGTTTGTCAGGAGCTGCAACTTTTGCTGCTAAACCTTTAGTGGATTGGGATGCTGCTGCATCTACAGCTGCTAAGATTGAATTAATCGGTATGCAAAAATGGGTTGCTTTATGTATGGTAAATCATTATGAAGCATGGACAGAGTTGAGAAGACTTGATGTTCCAAAATTGTCAACACAAACTGCATCTGCTATTTATGCTGACGGTACCAAGTACACTCCTGGTCAGTTAATAGCTCCTTGGGCTAATTCACTTGGTGGATTAACTATCGTTAAGCGTTTGCCTTTCCCTGAAACCGCTGTTAACTTAAATAAGAATACCCCTACAGGTAAAAAAGTTACTGATCTTGTTTGGTGGGACAAAAAGTAATTAGACTAAAACTATAATTTTATGAAAAAGATTCTTTATAGTATATTATTTGCTTGCAGCCTTGTTGTTTTTGTGGGTTGCGAGGGTGTAACCACAGAAGATACATCCAAGATTACATATTATATTACATATGATATGAAAGGTGATAAGGTAATGCAAGTTCCTGTTGGAAGTACATTTACCGATCCCGGAGTGGTTGCAAAAGAGGGTGATACAGATGTAACATCTTCAGTTGAAGTTGAAGGATCAGTAGATCCTACAAAAGTTGGTATTTATACTTTGACATATTCTGCTGTTAATGTTGACGGTTTTTCAAGCTCTGTATCAAGAACAGTGGCTGTCTATGATCCTAACGTTAGTACAGATATTTCCGGTACATATACCTTGCAGGCTGGTTCATACAGATTGAATGCTAATTCAGGAGCAAAAACCAATTATTCCGGTTATGCTGTTACATTAACTCAGGCAGCACCTGGTATTTTCAAAGTTTCTGACTATCTAGCTGGATACTATGATAAACGTGCAGGTTATGGAGTTGCTTATGCCGGTGTTGGTTATATTAAACTAAATCCTGATAATTCTATAGAACTATTATCCAGTTCTTTTGCAGCATGGGGAGATTCTTTAAATAAACTGGAAAATGCAAAGTTTGATCCTGCAAATAAGACAATTTACTGGGAAGCAACATATGCTGGTTACCTTGTATTTTTTGTTACACTCAAATAAAAATAAAGCATTATGTATATGAAAAAATATATTATTTTACTGATAGCACCTCTTGCTTTAATCTTTAGTAGTTGTCAGGAAGAAGCAGAACCGGGTGGTACTGCAGTAGAGGAAATGGCTGGTGACTGGTGGGTAACTTATCAGAGCAGCGTTGATGAATATAACGTTATATTTGGCGGACAGGGTACTATGCCTTCAGCAGATGATCTTGAAAACTGGGATTGGGATTATGTTTATGATGATGCACACAGTCAGTTGTTGACTTATAACACAGCAGCAAATACAAATGACAAAATGTTCATAAGTGATGCAGGTCACTACAGGGATTTTACCGTAAAGGCTGATGTTGATTATGCTGCAAAAACTTTTAAATGTGACTCTACAGCAAACCTTGCTTACGATTCAGGACTTGAAATAGTAGGTGGTAAGGTTTTAAAAGGTGCTGCTACAACTCCAAGCGGTCATCCAGCTGACAGTATAGTCTTTTATATAAGATTCTATGATGACAGTTATGGTTTTACTTATACTAAAGTATCAGGTTTCCGCAGAACAGGATTTGGTGCTGATGACTTTTGATAGTTAATAAGCTGGCTGCTAATTCAGCCGGCTTTATATAAAAAATTAAACGGATTAATTCCAGAGTGATTCTGGATTTAATCCGTTTTTTT
>CAZFUO010000404.1:0-1885 GCA_964522065.1 uncultured Bacteroidales bacterium
GCATTTAGTACATCGTCAAAGATTTACTACATCTTCAGACATTTAGCCCAGCTTCTGGCATTAAGCGCAGCGTCCGGCGTTAGCGCAGCGCCTGACATTAACATCTTCCTCTCGCCCCAGCCACTAAAAACTAAACACTAATCATTAAGATTTGTTAATTTGCATACAATATCGTGCGCGATATAAAATATTTACCTATATTTGTATCGCAAGCGATATATATAAACAAACAAATATAAAAATAAATAATTATGAGCAAGTTTTATGAGTTTTCAGCAAAGTCCTTAAAAGGTAAAGATATTTCAATGAGTGAGTACAAAGGCAAAGTTGTTTTGGTTGTAAATACTGCCAGTAAATGTGGTCTTACACCTCAATATGAGGGCCTGGAAGAAATGTATAAAGAGTATAAAGATAAAGGATTGGTTATTCTGGGATTTCCCTGTAATCAATTTGCAAATCAGGAGCCAGGTGATGAGAGTCAAATTTCAGAAGGTTGTCTTATAAATTACGGAGTAAGTTTTCAGATGTTTTCAAAGATAGATGTAAATGGTGAGAGTGCACACCCTATATACAAGTATTTAAAAAAGGAACTTCCCGGTTTTCCTGGTAATAGTATTAAGTGGAATTTTTCGAAGTTTTTAATTGATCAGAATGGAAAACCCGTAAAAAGATTTTCACCATTTACTAAGCCTGAAAAAGTAAAAGAATATATAAAGAAGAATTTAATCGAATAATGGTATGAGCAGAGAACATTTGAAATTGAAAAATCAGTTATGTTTTCCCATTTATGCAGCATCAAGGCTGATAACCAGAAGTTATCAGCCATATCTTGAAAATATTGGATTGACTTATCCTCAATATCTGGTAATGCTGGTACTTTGGGAAGAAGATAATTTACCCGTAACAGAAATAACCTCAAGACTGATTCTGAATACTAATACTGTTACACCTCTTTTACAAAGACTTGAGAAGCAGGGTTTGATTACAAGAGAGAAGTCCGATAATGATATCAGGAAAGTTATAATAAATCTTACCGAAAAAGGTAGGGTACTGGCAGAAGAGGCCGAGAGTATTCCCGTTAAACTTGGTACTGAAATTTCATCTTCAGGTTTTACTATAGACGAGCTGTTGCAATTAAAAACTGATATTTATAAGATAATAGATACTCTTTCTGTGAAAAATCAGGAAAAATAAAAGCATCTGCAGGAGATAAAACTTTTCTGCAGATGCTTTTAAAAACAGGTTATTTCAGGTTTGTTAGGGTAAATACCAGTTTTTGGTATCCATTAGTTTATTTTTTATGATATCCTTATTTGTCTTATACTTAGCTGAAACTTTTTCAGCAAGATATGCCGGATTTTGTCTTCTTACGGCAACACGCATAAGGTCAGGGTATCTGTTACCTTCGAAAGCCAATTCCATTGCCAACTCATCTACAATCGTTTCTTCAACAAATTGTATTGAATCATCTTTTGTTGCCAATGTCGGAATTACAAAGTAAGTACTGTCAAGATTTACTTTACCTGACCCACGCATACGTGTACCAATATTTTCATTAAATCTAAAGTCTGTAAAGTCAAGATGTGTCGGAACCGCAGTTCCATAAGCATCTCTTAATTCTTTTCCAACACTTCCACCTCTTACAACAGTTGATTTTAAACCTGTTTTCATTACTGCAAATGCCAGGTTAGGATATCCTAATCTGTTTACTGCCTCAGCATATCTTAGATACAAAAGAGAATTTCTGTAGATGATTATATTTTTCTCAACATCTTCATCATTCATTTCTATATATTTTGTTATGTAAGGATTTTCATTTACATAATTTTGGTATCTGGTCCAGTCGCCACCAATAGGTATTGTAGTATTATAAGAATCATACTCA
>CAZFUO010000405.1:0-1867 GCA_964522065.1 uncultured Bacteroidales bacterium
GGTGCTTTCGTTGAATTTATGCCTGGCAAAGATGGCTTGCTGCATATTTCTGAAATAGACTGGAGCAGACTTGAAACAGTTGAGGCTAGTGGTTTGAAAGAAGGTGACGAAATTGAAGTTAAACTTCTTGACATTGATGCTAAAACCGGTAAATATAAATTATCCCGCAAGGTATTACTTCCAAAACCTGAAGGTTATGTAGAGCGTCCTGAGCGTGATCGCAGTGAACGTCCTGCACGCGACAACGATCGTGGTGACCGCAATGACCGCCCAAATCGTGATCGTGGAGATCGTCCTGAACGTCCTCGCCGCAGAGAAGACTAATCTGAAAATATTTTAAATAAAAAAGCCTCGTAATTTTTTAATTGCGGGGCTTTTTTATTTAAAAGCTAATTACTAATCTATCTTGTGATATGGACTTGCACACTTTTACCTGACTTAAAGATAAGCAACATTATTTCAATTTTTTTCAGAAATGTATATTTATGATATAACAAAAACATTTTCTTGGTATTATATGTTTAGTTATTAAAAAAACATAGATTGTACCATGAAGTTATTAGAATACCAAGCGAAAAAAATATTAAGAGATAAGGGGCTTCCAGTGCCTGACTTTGCTCTTGTGAAATCGGTTGAAGATGTAGGTGAAGCTTTGAGTGCTTTGGCTGTAGATTCTGGAGTTGTTAAAGCTCAGGTTTTTACAGGGGGCAGGGGTAAGGCTGGTGGAATTAAAATGTTTTCAGATAGGAGGGAAGCGGTTTCGCTGGTATCAGAGATGCTGGGAATGAAGCTGGTAACAAAACAGACCGGAGAAGAGGGAGTTTTGGTTAATGAGCTTATTTTTGAAAAGGCATGCAATATAAAGCAGGAGTTTTATATCGCTTTTATGCTCGACAGGTCTGCAGTTAATCCGGTTATTATAATTTCTTCCGAAGGTGGAATGGATATTGAAGAGGTTTCGGAAAAAAGACCTGAGAAAATAATGAGGCTTTATCCTGAGTTTAATAAGCCCTTATCTGACGAAATAACGGGAAAGGCCTGTGACTTTTTAGGTCTGGATGAAAAATTGAGATTAGAATTTTCCGGCATTTTAAAGGGTTTATTTGAAGTCTCTTATGAGTGTGATACAATGTTGTTGGAAATAAATCCTTTGGCACTGACTCAGGATAATGGTTTCATTATTTTGGATTGTAAGTTTGACATTGATGATAATGCAAATTTCAGGCAGATGAATACAGGGGGTGATCCTTATGCTGAGAAAACTGCTTCTGAAATAATGGCTGCAAATCAGGGTATGAGCTATATATCATTGGATGGTAATATTGGCTGTATGGTTAATGGGGCCGGTCTTGCAATGGCTACACTTGATTCTATTAAATACAATGGCGGTAATCCTGCTAATTTTCTGGATGTTGGTGGTTCGGCAAGTGAGGAAGCTGTAAGTCGGGCAATTGAAATTATTACTTCTGATCATACTGTAGAATGTATTCTGGTCAATATTTTTGGTGGAATCATGAGGTGTGACACTATTGCTGCCGGTATAGTTGCTGCTGTAGGCAAATCAGATTTAAAAATACCAATGGTTGTAAGACTCGAAGGTAATAATGTCGAAACCGGTAAACGAATACTGGCCGATTCGGGTTTGAACATAATTAGTGCATCCGATCTGGATGATGCTGCAAAAAAGGCAGTTTTAGCAATTAATAAGAATAATTAAAATGGCAATATTGGTTGATAAAAATACTAAACTTATTACTCAGGGTATTACCGGAAAGGCAGGGCTCTTTCATACTTTGAGATGTAGTGAGTATGGTACAAATGTTGTTGGAGGTGTTAATCCCTCTAAAGGTGGCACTTTTATTGAGGG
>CAZFUO010000406.1:0-1865 GCA_964522065.1 uncultured Bacteroidales bacterium
GAATTAACGGAAATGAGCAAATAAGCAGATACTGGAATAAAATTTCATCAGGCGATGCCAGGGGCAAGTTTGAATTAAAAAGAGGCAATGCTTATATGGGCAGACAAAACCAGGTTATCACAATGCATGGCGGCAACGGTGAGATTGGCATCTGCAATAGCGGATTGTACAAACAAGGTATTAATTTAGTTTCCGGAAAATCGTATGATGGTATTTTAAGGGTTAAATCGTTAAAGCCGGTAAAGTTATATTTATCTCTAAGGGATGAATCAGGAAAAATCATAGCTGAAAAACCATATAGTCTTAAGGGCGACGGCAGCTATGAGAAAGTTAATTTTGAACTTACTCCTCAGGCTTCAACTCCAAAAGGAAAATTTGGAATATCTCTTAAAGAATCAGGAGAGGTTGAACTGGGTTTTGCATTCCTGCAAGCCGGTGAATGGGGACGTGGTAAAGGTTACCCTATTAAAAAAGAGTTTGTTGAAGCACTCAAAAAGCAAGGAATCAAAACCATTAGATACAATGGTTCTATGGTTGATGTAGGTGCTGACACCTATCTGTACAGGTGGAAAAAAATGATAGGCCCGGTAGATGAAAGAAAAGTTTGCTTCAGGAGTGGTTTTAATCCTTATGCTACCCATAGCTTTGGAGTTATAGAAATGTTGCAGTTTGCCGAATTGCTGGGTGCAAGGGCTATGATAGGAATGAGTATGGATGAAAGTTTTGAAGATATCAGGGACTTTGTTGAATATGTAAACGGTCCTGTTACTTCAAAATGGGGAAAACTAAGAGCCGAACATGGTCATCCTGCTCCATACAATCTAAAATATATTCAGGTTGACAACGAAAGACCTATTACAAGAGGTTATGTTGAATGCATGAAGAAGTTTGCTACTGCAGCCTGGCAGGTAGATCCTGAAATGCATATTATGGCATCTTTAAATATCGGAACCAATCCAAACAGCTACGAAAGAGGTGGTAGTCAATATGCACTTGCTTCAGAATTATTCGGTTGGTTTGTATCAAAAGGCCAATCAGATAAAATGGTTTGGGATCCGCATTATTCTGGTGCAATAAGATTTAGTGATCATCCCGAATTCCTTAGAGAAATGGGTGTTACTATCCAGAAGGAACTTATGAAAGACTATCCCGGTCACAAACTTACACTCTGCCCAATGGAAGAAAACGGCAGCAGATGCGATTGGGACAGAGGTCTTGCTCACGCCCACAACTGGAATACCCTGCAAAGATATGGCAATAGCTTTCAGGCCTTAGGAACCGCTAATACATTCCAACCACACGGTCTTCACTATATGTGGGACCAGGGAAGAGTTCATTACACTTCTAACGAAATATGGTTTCAACCATCTGCATTTATAGACGAAAAAATGTCAAAAGACTGGTTGCCTATTGTTGTTGAAGCAATTAGCAGCAAAGATTCGCTACTAGATGTTACTGCAAAAATCAACGAAAAGAAAGACTCGCTTACAATTTATGTTGTTAACCTGTCTGATAAGCCTCAGGAAGGCATTATAAATGTTGCCGGATTCAAGTTTGGTTCAAAAGCTCAGACTTGGACAATAGGTGATTGCGAGCTAAATGCTTTTAACACTGTTGACAACAAAACCGCGGTTTCACCTAAAACAAGTGTAATTGCATATAAAAAGAAGGACATGAAATATACCTTCCCAAAATATTCATACACGATGATAACGCTGAAAAAATAAGCTAACAAAAACGGCCTCATAAATTTGAGGCCGTTTTTATTATATCGTATTTGACTTTATTTGTTCAAGTTCAAGAGTTGCACTCTCCCACTCCGACATACATTCATCAAGTTCCTTTTTTGCTTTAGAATGCAGCTG
>CAZFUO010000407.1:0-1861 GCA_964522065.1 uncultured Bacteroidales bacterium
GTGGTAGAACTCGGACTTATATATCCTGATCATGAGAAAAAACCAAAAATGTTGCATAACGAATCTCACAAATTTGAATCAGAGTTTGTTTCGTTAACTATTCCTGAAAATAATTCAGTGTTGTTAAGCACATTGTCAGGTACAAAACTAGGTGTTTGGGTTGCTCACGGTGAAGGAAAGTTCAGCTTGCCTTATAACGAAGAAAAATATAATATTGTTGCAAAATACAATTACGATCAGTATCCGGCCAATCCAAACGGTTCTGATTTTTCAACTGCAGCAATTTGCTCTTATGATGGAAGGCACTTAGCTATGATGCCACATCCTGAAAGAGCAATATTCCCATGGCAGTGGGCGCATTATCCTGCTGACAGACTGAATGTTGACCAGGTTTCTCCCTGGATTGAGGCTTTTGTTAATGCCAGAAAGTGGGTAGAATCAAAAAAATGACAGATGGTGTAAAAATCTCTGATGAAAATGTAAACGTTAGTCTTTGGACTTTGTTTCTGACATTTTTTAAAATTGGAGCTTTTACAATTGGAGGAGGTTATGCAATGGTGCCTCTTATACAAAGGGAGGTTGTAGATAAAAGAAAGTGGATAAGTGTTGATGACTTTATCGAACTTCTCGCATTAGCACAGGCTGCTCCCGGGATACTTGCAATGAATATTGCTGTATTTACCGGTTATAAAGTAAGAGGAATGAAGGGCGTATTTTCAGCTGCATTAGCAGCTGTACTGCCTTCGTTTGTTATTATTTTATCTATAGCTATTCTGTTTAGCGGTTTTAAAGATAATCCGGTAGTAAACAGTATCTTTAAAGGCATCAGGCCTGCAGTAGTTGCATTGATAGCTGTACCTGTAATAAGATTAATTAAAATGGTTAAACTAAACAGGTACACTGTTTTTATACCGGTATTAGCAGTGGTTTTAATATCACTACTACATGTAAGTCCGGTATGGACTGTTCTTGGTGCTGCGTTTGGTGGAATTGTCTGGACTCTCTATAAAGAAAAAAAGTAAAATGGCTATACTTGGTAAAGTTAACCCGCTAAAGGTTGTAAAAGAAGTTGAATTTGGTCTGTATCTTGATGGAGGCAGTGATGGTGAAATTCTTTTACCTAAAAGATATGTGCCAGAAAATGTGTCTATTGGAGATGTGCTTTCTGTTTTTATTTATAATGATTCTGAAGACAGAATTATTGCAACTACAGAGAAGCCATTTGCAATGGTTGGTGAATTTGCATTTTTAGAAGTCGTAGGTATAAGTGACTATGGTGCATTTATGGATTGGGGTTTGATGAAAAACCTTTTCGTCCCGTTCAGAGAGCAAAAAGATAAAATGCAGGTTGGCTATTCTTACCCTGTGTTTATTTATGTTGACTTCGAAAGTAAGAGAATTACTGCTTCAGCCAAATTGGCTAAATTTATTGATACTACCAGACCTGAACTTGAGGAAGGTCAGGAAGTTGATTTACTTGTATATCAAAAGACTGATCTCGGTTGGAAGGCTGTTGTAAATCAAATGTATAGTGGTGTTATCTATAAAAACGAGGTTTTTATAGATATTAAAATTGGTAGTCAGGTTAAGGGTTTTGTAAAACGTATAAGAGAAGATGATAAAATAGATTTGATGTTACAAAAACCGGGATTTGAAAAAATAGATGATTTTTCAGATCAACTTCATGAAAAACTGAAAGAGGCAGGAGGTTTTTTGCCTGTAACTGATAAGAGTCAGGCTGAATATATATACAATATGTTTGGTGTTAGTAAAAAGACTTATAAGAAAGCAGTTGGTGACTTGTTTAAAAAGAGGATAATTTTACTTGAAGATAAAGGTATAAGGCTTATAAAATGATTTA
>CAZFUO010000408.1:0-1859 GCA_964522065.1 uncultured Bacteroidales bacterium
ATATCTTTTCAAAAGGAGTGTCAACCTTTTCTTTTTCAAAAAGAGAATCAGAATCTCTTTGAGCCAGATATAAGTTTCCGTTATCCCACAAAATCAATCTGATTAACAAATGTTGAAACATTCCGGGATTTTCCATCGAAACAGACTGAGCTACTCTGCCAATAACATTTCCTTGTTCGTCAGTAACCGGCAACCACACCTCTTCATTATTACATCTTTTCAACAAATATTTTCTCAATACAACTTTGTAATAATACAAAGCAATGAGTGAGATTAACAGAGCTGTTAGCAGTATTATAATCCAGACAGGGATGTCTGAAAAAAATACAGTTAAACTTATTAATATCTCTGAAAAGAACATAATCATCATCATTTATATACCGAACTAACAACCGTATTTTTTAATTGTTCGGTATAAAACTAAATTTGTTTTTCTGCGTGATATGATGATCTTACCAGAGGTCCGCTCTCAACAAAAGCAAATCCTTTACTTAATCCTACTTCTTTATAACGCTTAAAGTCATCGGGGTGTATATAAGCCTTAACAGTCAGATGTTTCCTTGTTGGCTGAAGATACTGGCCTATTGTAAAGATTTTGCAACCAACAGACAATAAATCGTCCATGGTTTCAAACAATTCTTCTTCGGTTTCACCAAGTCCAAGCATTATCCCTGACTTTGCTCTTATACCGGCACTTGATAATTGTTTTAATACATCCAGGCTTCTTTCATATTTTGATGCAGACCTGACTTCGGGGGTTAGCCTTTTTATTGTCTCAATATTGTGTGATACAATCTCAGGTTTTACATCAATTATTTTTTGTATCAATTCGGGCTTACCCTGAAAATCAGGAATAAGTACTTCAATAGTTGTCCCGGGATTAACTTTTCTAACTTCATTAATTACAGCCACCCAATGATCAACGCCTAAATCAGGTAAGTCATCTCTGTCAACAGAAGTAATAACTGCATGTTTTAATCCCATTTGCTTTATCGAATCCGCTAATCGGGCAGGTTCTTTTACATCAGGTTCGAAAGGTTTACCGGTCTTCGTATTACAAAACTTACATGATCTGGTGCAAATATCTCCCAATATCATAAAAGTAGCTGTTCCTCTGCTCCAGCACTCTGCGTGATTAGGGCATTTTCCGCTTGTACAAATTGTGTTTAGCTTGTTCTGTCCAATTATATCTCGTGTTTTATTGAAATTCTCGTTATCACCCAGCCTGATTTTTAGCCACTCAGGCTTTCTTACATATTCTTCCATTTGTTAAAGTTTGTCAGTCAGGAAATTAACCATCTTTTTATAGAGGTGGTTCCTGTATGTTTTACCTAAAATACTGTGGTTGCTTGTCGGATAAAATTGTGTATCAAATTGAATTCCGGCCTTGATTAACTCCTCTGAAAAATCAAGACTTTGATTTGCTCTGACATTATCATCGGCAAGTCCGTGTATGAGTAACAAATTTCCTTTAAGTTTGTTTGCTCTCAATAATGGAGATGAGGCATCATATCCTTCTTTGTTTTCACCTGGAGTCCTCATATACCTCTCAGTATAAACGGTATTATAATATCTGTAGTCACAAACCGGAGCAACCGCAATTCCTGCTTTAAACACTTCGCTTCCGCTTGTCATCGACATTAGAGTAATAAATCCACCGTAACTCCAGCCCCAGATAGCAATTCTGTTACTGTCAATATAACCCAAACTGGAAAAGTGTTTTGCAGCTGAAATCTGATCTTCAGCTTCTAGTATGCCTAACTTTTTAAAGGTTTTACGTCTGAATTCTGCCCCTCTGCCTCCGGTACCTCTGCCATCAACACAAACAACTACAAATCCCTTTTGAGCCAGGTAATATT
>CAZFUO010000409.1:0-1856 GCA_964522065.1 uncultured Bacteroidales bacterium
CTGCTTTGTTAAAGTCAACAACAATACTTCAGGAGCCCGATAAAATGAAAAAGATTAAGTTCCTGCCCGAATATTTTTCAAACGAAAACTACTATACATCTTTTTACTACGGTGGCGACATAAAGTTTTTCAATACAAGTCTTATGCTTATACAATCAGGAGTTAATAAAATTGTATCACAAACCGACTTTCCAAACAATGTAGCAAAACTTCAAAACTGGGGAGCACCAGACGGCTATCTCTTAGATAGATTCTACAACGAAATCAAAGAAATGAATCAGCCATTTTTTACAACTGCATACACTTTGAGCAGCCATGAACCTTTTGATATACCAAATTACAAAAAGATAAAAGACGAGTCAGAAAAAGGCAAATTCCTTAATTCGGTTTCTTACACAGACAGTTGCCTGGGAAGCTTCATAAGCAAACTAAAGCAGACAGAAATCTGGAACAATTCACTCGTTATAATAACATCCGATCATACTTCACTACATTCAAACAATTCCAGTGCCGAAGTACCCGAATCATATAAAATACCCATGCTTTGGATAGGTGGAGCAGTTGACTCATCATTTGTATGCGCAAATACCGGTATGCAAACCGACCTATACGCAACATTATTTCAACAGCTTGGCATTAAACGTGAGCCAAATATGTATTCTAAAAACATCTTTGCTGACAAGCAGTATGCATTTTATCTCAGCAATGACGGGTGGGGCTTCGTTTCACCCGAAACCGCATTTTATCAGGATATACATACCGGAAACAGAAAGACATTTACTGAAACAAAAAATCCAGTGAAAGACTCACTGGATAATTTTGCAAAATCATTTATTCAATATTTGCATAAAGACTTTATTGAGAAATAAACTTAAGCTCCAAAATCGTCAAACATCAACATTTCTTTTGGAACACCAAGATTATCAAGCATTATCTTAACTGCATTAGCCATAGGGCCTGGTCCACACATGTAGTATTCAATATCTTCAGGTGCATCATGATTAACCAGATAATTATCATGTATAACCTGATGAATAAATCCAACATAACCATCCCAGTTATCTTCAGGCCTTGGTTCGCTCAGAGCAATATTAAACTTAAAGTTAGGGAACTCTTTTTCAATAGCCCTGAAGTCTTCTTCGTAGAATATTTCATTCTTAGAACGTGCTCCATACCAGTAAGAAACCTTTCTGTCAGTGGTTTTTAAAGTATGGAAAAGATGCAACAAGTGAGAACGCAAAGGAGCCATACCTGCACCTCCACCAATGTACAACATTTCTTTTTTGGTATCCAAAATATGGAAATCGCCAAAAGGACCTGAAATCATTACCTTATCACCAGGTTTTCTTGAGAAAATATACGATGAACAAATACCAGGATTAATATCAGCCCAATCACCCTTTGCTCTGTCAAAAGGAGGAGTGGCAATACGTATATTAAGCATAATGATATTACCTTCAGCAGGGTGATTGGCCATAGAGTAAGCTCTGTAAGTAGGTTCTGGATTTGACATATGCAAACCCCACAACTTAAACTTATCCCATTCAGATTTAAATCTGTCCTGAATATCCATATCCTTAAAATCGACCTCTATAGTAGGCACATCAATTTGGATATAACTACCAGATTTAAAATTAAGAGTCTCACCTTCAGGCAATTTCACAACAAATTCTTTTATGAAAGATGCTACATTTTCATTTGAAACAACCTCACACTCCCACTTCTTGATACCCATAATTTCTTCAGGTATCTGTATCTTAATATCTTCTCTTATTTTTACCTGGCAACCAAGTCTCCAGTTATCCTTAACCTGCTGACGAGTGAAAAATCCGGTTTCGGTAGGAAGAATTTCACCT
>CAZFUO010000410.1:0-1846 GCA_964522065.1 uncultured Bacteroidales bacterium
CTCCCCGAGAGCGCATTCACTCCGGGGGTGTTAGGGGAGTGATTTGGTTTGGTTTAATAATATTTAGTGTAATATGACCAAGAAATAATGTTGTATAACAGGATTAATATTTTATATATAATGAAGATTTAATAAACACAAAAATGTAAATTTGCCGAAATATTTTGTAGATTCTATAATCGTTTATGTGTTTTGGCTTTGTTAATAATTATTATATACTGCATCTAATTGCTTTATTTATAATTGTTTTAATAGTTTTTATTGTGGTTTACTTTCTTCAGAAAAGAAAGTGGAACAGTAAATCTTTGTATTATAAAGAGACTATATCATTACTAAAATTGCAAAATATCAGAAACCGCATATCTCCTCATTTTATTTTAAATATAGTCAGTGGATTGAATTGTGCCTCTGGTTACAATGAAAAACTTAATTTACTTTCGTTTTTACTGCGCAGAAGTATTGAAATGTCTGATGAAAAGTTGATTTCTCTTCAAAAAGAGCTGGATTTTATAAATGTTTATATAGAACTGGAAAAGTACAATTTAGGTGAATCTTTTACTTTTATTGTTGATAATAAATGTCAGGATACTGAAAAAATATTTATTCCTCCAATGTTTATACATATACTGATAGAAAATGCGATTAAACATGCTCTTAGAAAAAAAGAAGGAGAAAAGAGACTGTTTTTAAGCTTAGATAATTTTAATAAAGGTGTGAAGGTAGAAATAAAAGACAATGGCACGTCTGCTAAATCATGCAATTCTTTTTCTAATGGAAATGGTTTGACAATACTTTTTCAAACGATTGACTATTTGAACAGGAAAAATAAGCAACATGTTGTATTTGAAATTTCTAAAGTGCCGGAGTTTGAAGGTGAAGGCACCATTGTAAAATTGTTTATACCTTTTGATTTGAAAATGTAAAATCTAATATTGAATAGTCTCTAATAACATCGTTAGTCAAACTTACAAACAATGAAAACACTATTTGAGGTATTTATTATTGATGACAACAAATCTAGTATTGATAGTTTAAGAATGTCATTAGAGGGGAGGAAACAATTTTTTGTTTCTGGTTTTTCTGAATCAGCAACAGAGGGCAGGAAAAGATTATTCCTCAAACGTCCTGATTTACTGTTTCTGGACATTGAACTTAGAGAATGCAGCGGTTTCGAATTTTTAGATAGCATTAAAGATCAATTGTGCTGGCCTATGCAAGTGGTTTTTTACACTGCATATGATAAATATATGTTACAGGCTTTAAGGGCATCTGCATTTGATTATTTACTTAAACCTTTTTCTGAAAAGGAATTAGATCAAATACTCAGTAGGTTTCTTGATGATCCTTTTAAAAAACAAATGTGGTTAAATAAACTGGATTTGATTTCCAATGCTATAAATACTGATAAAACCTTCATGATACCTGTCGCCAGAGGCCATCAGTTTATTAAAATGAGTCAGATTTGTTTTTTTGAATATAGAAAATCAGATCGATGCTGGTTTTTAAATACCTCTGATGGATCATCAATAAAACTCAAACACGAAATAAAGGCTGTCAATATCCTAAAGTTGGTTTCTAATTGTATGAGAATCAGCCAAACTCATATTGTAAATCCGGAATACCTCTCAAGGTATGATGGTGTTATGTGCTATCTTTCTCCCCCCCACTTTTCCGACAAAGGATTCCCCGTCTCCCGCGATTGCTGCAAAAACCTCAGAAATAGGTTTGTGGAGATGTGAAGTGAGGGGTTTGGGAAACTGAAGAGATATAGGTTGTAATATTTAAGTCTGATTATATTGGTGAATTGATTTCCAGTTTCTATAGATTTCTACAAAAATATAATTGA
>CAZFUO010000411.1:0-1842 GCA_964522065.1 uncultured Bacteroidales bacterium
CTGCCATGGAAATTAAAAATGAATTATTCGATATGATGCATTCTGAGAATGCACCGTTATCATATCAATCTGTTGATGAAAATGGTTGTTTTTTGGATGTAAATTTAAAGTGGTTAAAAACACTTGGATATGATAGAGAAGAAGTTATTGGCAAATGGTTTGGGGATTTTTTACATCCTGATTCACTGGTTGCATTCGAGACTAATTTCCCAAATTTTAAGAGCAGGGGTTCCGTAAATGATGTTCAATATAAGCTTAGAAAAAAAGATAATACATATATACTTGTTTCATTTGAGGGTATAATTACTTATACAGATGACGGCAGCTTTAAAAGAACCCATTGTTTTTTTAAAGATATTACCAATCAGGTAATGCTTGAAAAAGCATTGATTGAAGCTAAGGATAAAGCTGAATATAATGAAGCGATTTTAAGAAAAACTTTGGAGAATTCGCCTATTCCTACGGCAGTATCAGACAAAGATGGAAATATAACATTCTTAAATAAACAATTCACAAATGCCTATGGTTACACAATTAATGATATACCTACAATAGAAAAATGGTATGAATCGGCATTTACTGATGATAAGGTAAGGGCTGAGATAATCGATTCGTGGAATAAAGAAGTAAAAAGGGCTCTTGAAAGTAAAACACCTACCGAATTCAGAGAATTTAATATTAAATGTAAAAATGGTGAAACTAAAATAGTTTCTGTTTCTGCCTTTATTGATGTTAATACTACTGTTGCACTTTTTCAGGATATAACTGAAAGAAAACAAATAGAATTAGAACTCAAAGAAAGTCTCGAAAGATATAAATCACTTCACAATGCATCGTTTGGAGGAATTGTAATTCACGACAAAGGTATTATTTTAGAATGTAATCAGGGCCTTTCAAATATGACAGGTTATTCTTTGAAAGAACTTGTAGGAATGGATGGTTTACTGTTAATTTCACCTGATGACAGAGATTTTGTAATGGGCAAAATATTATCAGGATATGAGAAACCGTACGAAGCAAAAGGTTTACATAAAAGTGGAAAAGAATTTCCAATGCGGCTTGAAGCCAGAAATGTACCATATAAAGGTAAAAATGTAAGAACAGTTGAGTTTAGAGATATTACCGAAACTAAAAATGCAGAGAAAGAACTTCAAAGGATTAACGAAAATCTACTTCATAAAAACGCTGAAATAGAATTTAATAATCAGAGATTGGAAAGTCTTTTAAATATCTCTCAGTACTCAACAGATTCTATTCAGGAATTACTTGACTATGCTCTTAATGAAGCAATAATTTTAACTAAAAGCAAGATTGGTTATATATATTTTTATAATGAGCAGACTAAACAATTTACCCTTAATACATGGTCAAAAGAAGTTATGTCTGAATGTATGGTTATGAATCCCGAAACCATTTGTGATCTTGATAAAACCGGTTGTTGGGGTGAGGCAGTAAGGCAAAAAAAACCAATCGTAATTAACGACTATCAACAGGAAAATATATATAAAAGAGGGACCCCTCATGGATATGTTCAGTTAAATAAATTTCTGACAATTCCTGTAATAATTGATAACAGAATTGTGGCTGTTTGTGGTGTTGCAAATAAAGAATCAGATTATGATAATTCAGATGTAAGGCAGTTAACATTATTAATGGATAGTGTGTGGAAGATTTCAGATCGTATCCTTATAATAAGAGAACTAAAAGCGGCAAAGGAAAGAGCAGAAGAGAGTGACAGGTTAAAATCTGCTTTTCTTGCAAATATGTCACATGAAATCCGCACACCTATGAATGGTATTCTTGGTTTTGCCGATTTATTGAAAAATCCGGAGCTGACAGGTG
>CAZFUO010000412.1:0-360 GCA_964522065.1 uncultured Bacteroidales bacterium
TGAAAATCACATATTTGCCGACCATAGCGAATGTTATTTGTGCAGTAATTCTTAAACATCACACAGTAAAAATCCATTGAAATCTGCACTCCTTCATCGAGTTGTTGATCTATTTTACTGAAATCAATCACCGTAACCAATGGATGCTTAACTCTTTGGGGTAACCCAAATTTATTGATGTCACTTATACTTCGAAGGTGTATGATGGGTTGCATATATTTATTATTTGCTATAAAACTACAAAAAATCAGGCCATGCTTGAAACCATTTTGTCAAACATCTTGTCACTTAGCCATTTTCTCATTATCAATGAAGGTTTTGCCATATAACCTGCAGCATACCGTGTTTTAGGTTTGTTCG
>CAZFUO010000412.1:370-1840 GCA_964522065.1 uncultured Bacteroidales bacterium
TAGTAGCGGCTTTCACTATCACTTTTGCCAATATTTCGGGTGCTGTGAGTGTATTAGAAGCATAGCTTTTAGTCATAAACGACAGCGTTTTATTCACTTTTTCAGCATAAGCTCCTTTGCCTGATGTCTTTTTAAGATTCTCATCAGCTATGGGTCCCCAGGGAGTGTTTACACCACCCGGTTCTACAATCACAACATCAATACCAAATGGTTTTGTCTCCAACCGTAAGCAATCCGACCAACCTTCAAGCGCATGCTTGGTTGCATGATACCATCCACCAAAAGAGCTGTAAACTTTACCTCCGATAGAAGAAATATTCACAATACGTCCAGATTTATTTTTACGCATAGCTGGTAGTACCAACTGTGTAATGCGTGCCAATCCAAAAATGTTTACTTCAAATTGTCTGCGGGCTTCATCAATCGGCACATCTTCAATGGCACCGTATGAACCATATCCGGCATTATTGATTAAAATATCAATTCGTCCTTCCTTCTTCAAAATAGTATCGACACAGTTTACGATGGATTCATCCTTCGTCAGGTCTAATGAAATAACGGAAACGCCCTGATTTTCTATTGCTTTCATTTGGTCGATACGTCGGGCTGCGCCATATACTTTATATCCTTGTTTACTTAATAAAATTGCTGCTGATTCCCCCATGCCGGAAGAAGCTCCTGTTACTAATGCTACTTTTGTCATTTTTAATTTTTTTAGTTGATTTATGATACAAAAGTACAGCCATTTAAATGGCTGGAAGTAAACGAATCCACTATTGTTGTATAGTTTTTACTGATTTCAATTTTCAGCAATTAATTCCCTGAATATGGGCGAAACATTCTATCTACTTTATGGATATTATATTTAGTTAAATGAGCTTCTATATTCAATTGGTGTTATGTTCGTTTTACTCTTAAAAAGTTTACTGAACGATTGAGAATGTTCGAATCCTAATTGAAAGGCTATTTCACTTACTGACAAAGGAGTTGTAGTAAGCATTATTTTCGCTTTTTCTATTAATTTATTATGAATGTGCTGTTGAGTACTCTGCCCAGTTAATGCTCTAAGCATATCGCTTAAATAATTGGGCGAAACATTCAGCTTCTCTGAGAAATATTGAACCGAAGGCAAACCCGATTCCTGAATCTTTTCAGAATTGAAATACTCTTCTAATAAATTTTCAAGTCTAACTAGCAAATCGTTGCTTGCCATTTTACGAGTTATAAATTGCCTGTTGTAAAAACGGTTCGAATAATTGAGTAGAAGTTCTAAATGAGATACCATCACATCCTGACTAAACACATCAATGGACGTATTGTATTCATGTTCGATATTCTGCAAAATCGATTCCAACATAGATTCTTCCTTTTCAGAAAGATGCAAGGCTTCATTAACCGCATAAGAAAAAAAACCATATTGTTTAATGTTTTTACCTAAAGCATAATTCCGAATGAAATCGGGATGAAAAA
>CAZFUO010000413.1:0-1837 GCA_964522065.1 uncultured Bacteroidales bacterium
CCGCCCGTACGAAGCTTTGTATTATTAAGAAGGTTGCTCAGCTGCAAATTAAAGTTTAGCTGATGTCCATTCCTTAATCTCAAAGACTTACCAATAGAAGCATCGACCATAAAACCGGCATCATACTTTTCCTGATCTGTAATTTTATGAGCTAAATCCATATAAGCATCATAGCTGTCAGAAGTGAAATTAAGTATTTCGGCAGTACGTCTTATAGGTGTCAGTTCAACAAAATTTCTGTCATAATAACTTGCTCCAAGATCGAAAAACCAGTAAGAAGGCGCAGCATAACTAAACTCCAGGTTTAACGCTGTTTGAGGTGTTCCTCCCACCTTGAAGTTTTTAAGATAAATAGTCCTGGTCACATCAGGTTGCATACCGTTTTCCACACTAATAGTAGCAGTATGTCTGCTGTTGTAATAATAATCACCTACAGAACCAATTAAAGTAGCTGTAAGCTCTGAAGTAATCTTACCTGAAAGTCCAACCTCAATACCCTGATGAATCTTATCAACACCGGTCATAACTGAGTTTGTAAAAGTTCTTAACTCATCATTATAAAAATTATCAATCTCTATCTGATCGTTAAACCTTGTATGATAAACACTTACCCTACCTCTCAAAAGTCTTGAATTGTAATTATAATTCAAATCGGCGTGAAAAATCCCCTCACTTTGCAAGCCCTTAACAGCATCATCTTTAGTACGTGGTGAAATATAGGCATTGTTTGGAAGCGGAGGTCTGGTTTCGTAAAGTGAATTTAGACTAACAATATGATTACCATTAGGCTTCCATGTGAAACCGCCCTTAACAGACTGATTAATAAAACTGTGAGAATCTCCAAAACCATAAGAATTAAGGGGAGCACGCCCGTTTTTCATCAGACCTTCTCTCTTAAAACTATTTACGCTAATCTTAGCACCGTAATAAAAATCATAATTAGAATATGTATAGCTATTTTGAAACCAACCATTGGCTGAATACACATATATATTATAGTTGTATCCTATTACATCGTCAAGCTTTTTATCAGCATTTATCTCATTAAGGTCATTATACTGAATATCAGGATTTATCGGTGAATAGTTTTCAGTATATTGATCGACATCTCTAAATCTGGTTGCACCCAGCATATCAGCAATGGTTTTGTAGTGCATACCTTTATTATACTTAGCCTCAACACCACCGGTAACTTTCAGATTATCATTTTGTCTTTTGTTAATGGTACTGTTAATTGTAATTTCATTCTGATCGTTATGACGTTCTTCAAGAATATATCTGGCACTCTGACCTACATCATTTGCAAGCTTGTTTACCATATACAGCCTATCCCAGTTAACCTGAGTTCTTGACGCATCACCACTTTGCCAAATACCTGTATAGAAAGCTTTCATCTCATCTGTGGTCTGATAGCTTGGCAAATTTCTGTAATACGTAGGATTTGGGTTAGAAGCATTATTATAAGCCAAAGCAGTCGATCCATAGCCACTTGCTCTGGTTGCCAGTCCGCTGGTAATCTTTGTAAATCTGTCAATATCCCAAATATGTGTCAACAAAACCACGGGCTCATAAGTAGTTACAACTCTTGAGCTTCTTTTTTTGCCATCCTGATAACCCCAGTATGAATTGTATGTCGTTGTACCGGTAAGGTCGAAAACCTCCTGAACATTAGCACTTTGGTTGGCTCTCTGAGTTGGTGCTCCAAAAGTGGTAAGTGAAAGACTATGCTTATTGTTTATAACTTTTTCCAGTGCTACCATATAGCCAAGGCTGTTATAGAAGGTACCTTCTACATACCCCTCATCAGCCCATCTGTAACCGAGTGCACCTGTAAAAG
>CAZFUO010000414.1:0-1826 GCA_964522065.1 uncultured Bacteroidales bacterium
ACAATTAATTACAGACCTTATTATTATTTCATAGGATTGTCAAGCAGTGCTCAGAAAAACAACTCTAAACTAGCCCAGACTATAGGCTGGCAAGATGTTATGACTGGTACTATTGGTACATACGATCCATTGGCTGAATAAATATGAGAAATTTATTATTAATTTTTGCTTGCGTAGCTCTGTTTTCAGGAGCTGCGCAAGCTCAAACTAAAGCTTTCCCTACTGCTGAAGGCTTTGGAATGTATGCAACCGGTGGCAGAGGTGGGCAGGTTGTGGAAGTTACAAATCTGCTTGATGATGCTTCCGGAACTACTCCCGGCAGTCTCAGATGGGCGTTAAAACAACATTCCTCGTCACCAATTACTGTAGTTTTCAGGGTTTCAGGTATCATTAACTTAGTTTCAGATTTAAGAGTAAACAGATCTGCAGGAACAACAATTGCAGGTCAGACTGCACCAGGTGACGGTATTTGTATAAGAGGTGCAAAATGTAATTTTGGTGGTTCAACAAATTTAATTATCAGACATTTGCGGTTTCGTATTGGTTTGAAAGGAGATACAGCGTTTGCAGCAGGTGGTTCTATAGGAATAGAAAATGCAAACAATTTTATAATTGATCACTGTACTTTTGGATGGTCAGGTGAAGAAAATATGACCATTTACGATAATAACAATACAACAATACAGTGGTGTATATTACATGAAGGTTTATATGCCAGCGGTCATGCCAAGGGAGCAAGAAGTTATGGCTCACAATGGGGTGGCCAGACAGCTACTTATCATCATAATTTATTGGCTCACAACGTAAGTCGTACCCCTAGATTTAACGGAGCACGCAGCAATGACAGAAATGTACTCATGGAGTACGTTAATAATGTGAACTATAACTGGGGTAAACAGAACTCAGCATATGGTGGTGATATTGAGAATCTTACACATAGAGTGAATTTTATAAACAATTATTATAAGCCCGGACCAGCAAGACCCGGAACATCATCATCTTATTTTGTTCAGTCATCATACAATTCTGGTCAGGGAACAACAAGAATTGCTTACTGGTATATGAGCGGCAATGTAATGGAAGGAAGTGCTAATACTGCAATTACATCAAATAACGCACTTGGAGTAGATGCCGGAGGTTATCCATCATCGGTGAGATCTTCTCTGGTAGTAAATACTCCTTTTCAGGTTCCAAATCCTGTAAATGCCGAAACTGCTATTAATGCTTATCACAGTGTATTAAAAGGAGCCGGAGCATTCCCCAGGGATACTGTTGACAGAAGGATTATTAATGAAGTTAAAAGCGGAACCGCTAGTGGCAAAGGTACTACCCAGAAATATCTGAATTCAGATGGTAGTACATATACAAACAATCCATATTACAATCAGCAAAAAGGTATAATTGATCATCCTTCTGCAGTTGGTGGTTATCCTGAGTATAAAACCTACAATACAATAAATGATTTTGATAAAGATGGAATGGATGATGCATGGGAGTTGACAATGGGACTGGATCCTGCTAATTCTGAAGATAGAAATACACTTTCTTCAAGTGGTTATACAGCGCTTGAAGTTTATCTGAATAGTCTTGTAGGTGAAATTATACCCTTTGGACCTAACGATATAACAAAAAAGAAATATCACGGAACCGGTATATATCCGGTAAACGCAAAAGACTATATCAATATTTTAAGTCCTGAAAATATTACCGGTTATTCGGTTTTGGATTGTTCAGGAAAATGTCTTGATTTTTCAAAAGGCAAAAGTATAAACAGAGTTAATGTTGAAAAGCTTAACAAAGGACTTTATATACTTGCTCTCAAAACA
>CAZFUO010000415.1:0-1824 GCA_964522065.1 uncultured Bacteroidales bacterium
ATATGTTTGGACAGCTTCCTTCATCACTAATACGTGAACATGACTGGAGAAATGACGTAGTAACTGTCGGAACCGTACCTTCAGAGTTTGTTAAACAAGTTTCAGGTGGTGCTGTTGATTTTCCTTGGCCAGCTCAGGTAAACAAGTTGTTGCTTGAGGGGGGATTTGATTTAATTCTGTCGATAGGCCAAGTGGTACCTCATGAAGTTGTAGGCATGGCAAACTACAATAAAAATATTTTTGTAGGAACCGGTGGCGTAGAAGGAATTAATAAAAGTCATTTTGTCGGTGCATCATATGGCATGGAGAGAATGATGGGACATGCTGATACACCTGTAAGAAGAATATTTAATTATGCTTCAGAAAACTTCACAAATAATCTTCCTATAGTTTATGTACAAACTGTTGTAGGTCTTGATAAGACTGACGGAAAAGTCAAAACCAGAGGAATGTATATAGGTGATGATTTTGAAGTATTTACAAAAGCGGCAAAATTATCTCTTCAGGTTAACTTTGATATGTTAGACAAACCACTGAAAAAAGTTGTAGTATATCTTGACCCTACTGAGTTTAAGAGTACATGGCTTGGAAATAAATCTGTTTACCGAACAAGAATGGCTATTGATGACGCTGGTGAGCTTATAATTCTTGCACCTGCTCTTAAAGAATTTGGTGAAGATAAAGAAATCGACAGACTCATAAGAAAATATGGTTACTTCGGAACC
Organism: uncultured Bacteroidales bacterium; assembly: GCA_964522065.1. Classification (GTDB taxonomy): domain Bacteria; phylum Bacteroidota; class Bacteroidia; order Bacteroidales; family UBA1402; genus UBA8389. The sequence continues at coordinate 726 of CAZFUO010000415.1, forward strand.
CCTGCAACTTTGAAAGCTTGTGATGAAAATGAGGAGCTTAGGAATAATCTTAGTGCAGCTGCACACCTTATACACGGTTCATCAGAAGGTCGCTTCAGCATCACATACTGTCCTGGTAAAGGGCCTGAAAATCTATCACAAAAAGAAATTGAGAGTGTTGGATTTAAATATGCAGATATAGATGAGGTAAGTTCAAAATATGACCCTGCCAAATTACGTGACGGATATAATACTATGCCTGACGGTGAGGAAATTTATTATATATCTAATCCGGCATTAGGTTTATGGGCTTACCGTGAGAGATTTAAATATTAAATCATTTTGTTTTCAAATACTTGAATGAAAGTTGTAATTGATGATAAAATACCATATATAGAAGGAGCACTCGAGCCTTTTGGAGATGTTGTGTACTTATCAGGTCCAAAAACCACTCCTGAAGTAGTCAGGAATGCTGATGCTATAATTACCAGAACAAGAACGATTTGCAATGAACACTTGCTAAGTAATTCAACAGTAAAGATTATTGCAACTGCCACAATTGGCTATGATCATATTGATACTGATTATTGTGATAAAGCTGGAATAAAATGGACAAATTCACCGGGTTGTAATTCTAAGTCTGTTGAGCAATACATAGCTTCTGCTCTGTTTGTTCTTTCAGAAAGAAAGGGCTTTAAGCTTGAAGATATGACAATTGGAATAGTTGGTGTTGGACAGGTCGGTTCTAAAGTAGCCCGCGTTTGTGAATTGTTTGGTATGCGTGTTTTGCTTAACGACCCCCCAAGGCAAAGGAATGAAAATTCAGATATTTTCTGTAGTCTCAAAACCATTATGGATGAGGCTGATATAATTTCTTTACATGTGCCTTTAAATATGGAAGGGCAGGATTCAACTTTTCATTTGGCAGATTATGACTTTTTTCAAAGTCTTAAGAAGAAACCATATGTATTTAACTCCTGCAGAGGCGAGGTTCTTAATACAGGTTCAGCAAAAGAAGCTTTAAAAAATGGCTTAATTTCAGGCCTTGTTATTGATTGCTGGGAAAACGAGCCCGATCTTGATCTTGAGTTGCTGGAAATGGTAGAATTAGGTACGCCTC
>CAZFUO010000416.1:0-1821 GCA_964522065.1 uncultured Bacteroidales bacterium
AAGTAAAAAGCAAATGCGTAAAGAAGTCCGTACCAGCGAATTTCCCAGTTACCTATCGAAAATATTTCTGGCTTGAAAGTCCAGGTTATGTAGTTTAGCATAATGGTGGTTTATTCAGTTTCTGGTGCAAATGTACATTTTTTAATAATATATGTATATAAGAAAAAACGTTAAAGATTTATTTCAATTAATCATAATGCAGAGTATCAGTAAAATCTGACCTGAATATACTTATGCTTGTTGCCAGCTGAATCCAGAACATTCCATTTATAATAAGTACTCCTGTAACTATAGCAATGAATGTCGTACTTACGGTATGATTGCCTGATAATAGAGTTGGCAAAGTTGATATTATTCCTGTAAGTAAGCCTGTTAGCAGACCTGAGAAAAACAGAAACAAATATTCAGATTTGTACAGTTTTGAAATTAATTTTTTGCTGTAACCCAAAGCCAGGAGCATAGCGGTTTCTTTTTTTCTTTCCAGAAGACTTCCGAAAATTATTACTGCAAGCCCGGCTGTACCAAGAAGCATAGCGAAGGCACCCATAAGAAAGAATATATTCAGATAGGTGTTTTCTATTGAGTTAAATTCTGAAAGCTTTTTTGCTGATGATATAACCGACCATCCGTAATCTTTAAAAATGAATTTCAATTCCTCGTCTGTGCGGGCATTCTTATTTTCATTTTGTATAAGTATAAAGTCTGAGCCTCCTTTTTCGTTAAAATGCTTTACAAAGTTTTGTTCTGAGATTATTACATTTCCCTGAAAAATTGAGTTTGCGAGTGCAGCCACAAGCTGTAATTTAATTTTTTCGCCTTTATCGTTGGTGTAAGTAAGAGTGTCACCAATATTTTTACCAAGTCCCCATTTAATAACAGTCATATCTGCAATAGCAGGTACCAGGTCTCCTCTTTTAGTGTTCAGATCGCTCCATGCAGGTTTGCCATCAAGACCTTTTACAAGACTAAACCTGTCTTTTAAGTTCTCTGGGTTTACGGCAAGTATTCTGGGATTGGAAATTGTATTCAGATTAAGACAGCTGGCATCATCGTCGTATGCCGATAAGAATTGAGTAAATTGAACTCCTTCAGGTATTCCTGTTTCGACTTTTATTTGTGGCGAGTTTAAGTTTTTAGGAACCGGAATTGTTGACTCTGCTACATAGTCAAAACCGCCAGTGCCCGAAGCTTTGTTGCTTATATCATAGGGTTTGTCTTTACGGTTTGCAGCTGTCACAATTATTGCAAAAGTCCCCAGTGCAAGCAATAAAAAGACAGTCAGACTGCCTGAAATATTGCGCTTTAGATTTCTTACACCTAGACTGTAAACATTAAGGCTATGATTGCTTTCTTTTTTATCTTTCGCCAGGTAAGTGTAGAAAAAAGAAGTGATTGAAATAAGAACTAAAATGCCGGCAGTAAACCATCCTGTAAGGTCGTCTGTTTTGCCGCTTACAAGCAGATAAGCAATTAAAATTACTGCAGGCACCAGAGTAATTAATCCTGAAAAAAGTTTACGGATTTTATTTGGTCTGATTTGCTTTTTGCTTTTAAATCTTATGCTTAAATACACCGTTATTGCTCCGGTAATTATTCCTGTAAAAGTACCGTAAACAATGGTTAGTGCATCGAAATGCATACTTAGCATGTCTGTTCTAACTATATCAAACCATATTTTGTTTAGTCCGGCAAATATTAGTCTGGTATAAGCCAGCGATAGAAACATCCCAATTATACCTCCTGCAACAGAAATAATAGCAATTTCTGTAAAGAGTATTTTTGATATTAGTTTTTCGGTAAAACCCAGAGCATAGAACAATT
>CAZFUO010000417.1:0-1806 GCA_964522065.1 uncultured Bacteroidales bacterium
TGAAAAAGATAAAATTGCTTTTATTGGTGATCAGGTTTTTAAAGGTAGAACTCAACTGATTCACTCCTATAAGGGTGGTAATACTTTTGAGCATGTTAAGACTTTGGAGAAAATTGTCGAAAATATTGATTCTGAGAAGTTCTATACAGGACATAGTCTGGTTTTGAATAAAAGTGATATATCTGAGCATATTGCAGCAGTGAAGAAAATGCAAAGTGACATTGCTGGTTATATCAAAGATGGTTTGGTAAAAGAACAGATTTTAGAAAAATTCGGAAATGACAAACAGGCATTGGCCGGATCTGTTTTTAATGAATTAAGCAATAAATAAGTTGTTTTTTTTGTGTATCAATTAGTATTCTTTAACTAACTTCGCGGATTAATTTTTTAATCTGTTATGTTATGATAGTTTTTATGATAATTGTGTTCCTTTTTGGCTATCTGTGTATAGCCATGGAACATCCTCTCAAAATTAACAAGGCAGCTCCTGCCTTGCTTTTAGCCGTTATTTTATGGGTGGCATATATGTATCATGCCCCTTCTTTGTTTCCGGGAATGTCACTTGATGAGGTAAGGCATATTGTTACCGAAAAGCAAATTATTGAACATCTGGGAGATATCTCTGAGATTTTGTTTTTCCTTTTGGGTGCTATGACTATTGTTGAGCTTGTTGATGTTCATGGTGGTTTTAGCATAATAACAAAGCATATTACCACAAGAAATAAACGAAAACTACTTTGGATACTTTCTTTGGTGACATTTTTTATGTCTGCAATACTTGATAACATGACAACTGCCATTGTTATGACAATGTTGTTAAGAAAACTTCTTAAAGATAGGAATGACAGGTTGATTTTTGCCAGCGTTATTATAATTGCAGCAAATAGTGGTGGAGCTTTTTCTCCAATAGGAGATGTAACAACTATAATGTTGTGGATAAATGGGAATGTTACTGCAGGTAAGATTATTCCTGAATTATTCCTGCCATCAGCGGTTTCGACGATAATACCGGTAGCTTTGGCATCGTTGATGTTGAAAGGTAAAGCTGATAAATTTTCTGCTGAAGATACAGCGGAGCATACTCATCCAGCCTCTACAATTATTACAAGCAGAGAAAGATATGTGATTTTTGCTCTTGGTGTGGGTTCTTTGATTTTTGTTCCAATTTTTAAAACAATTACACATTTACCTCCTTTTATTGGTGTTTTGTTTGGTCTGGGTATCCTATGGGTTTATACTGAGCTTTTATATCATAAAAAGAATCATGTTGACGAGAGCCGCAAAGCCAGAATAACTCATATTCTTACCAGAATAGACACTTCAACTATCTTGTTTTTCCTTGGTATACTAATGTCTGTTGCCGTTTTACAGGAGGCCGGAATTTTAAACTCTTTCGCAAAATTTCTTGATGATAAAGTTGGCAATTATTATGCGATTAGTATAGTCATTGGAATTTTATCATCAGTAGTTGATAATGTGCCTTTAGTTGCAGGTGCTATGGGTATGTATAATATTGATCCTGCATCGCTCTACTTTGCACAGGATGGTATTTTCTGGGTATTCCTGGCTTATTGCGCCGGTGTTGGTGGAAGTATACTTATAATTGGTTCTGCTGCAGGTGTTGTTGTAATGGGGCTTGAAAAGATTAACTTTATATGGTATCTCAAGAAAATTTCATGGATAGTACTTATAGGTTATCTGGCTGGAGCGGGAGTTTATATTTTGCAGATGAAATATCTTTTTTAGTGATTAGTTTTTAATGATTAGTTTTTAGTGCGTGGCGCGCGAGGTGGTTGTTAAATGCCA
>CAZFUO010000418.1:0-1798 GCA_964522065.1 uncultured Bacteroidales bacterium
TTTGCTTCAAAGAGAGTCGAAAGTGGCAGTACACAAGACGCATGGTGGCCTCAACTTCATTCATTTGCAGTTGGACTTGTTGACTCTCCAGATCTTGCAGCAGCCAGAAAAGTGGCTGATCATATCGGAACCGTACATCACGAGATTAATTTCACTATCGAACAAGGCATGGACGCCATAAATGATGTGATATATCATCTCGAAACTTATGATGTTACAACCGTCAGAGCTTCAACCCCAATGTATATTCTTGCCAGGGCAATAAAATCTATGGGTGTAAAAATGGTACTTTCAGGAGAAGGCGCTGATGAAATTTTTGGAGGTTACTTATATTTTCATAAAGCACCTACCGCAAAAGACTTCCATGACGAAACCATTAGAAAACTAGACAAGCTTCATCTTTACGACTGCCTTAGAGCCAATAAATCTTTGGCTGCATGGGGAGTTGAAGGCAGAGTTCCTTTTCTTGACAAAGAATTTATGGACGTAGCAATGAGGTTAAATCCTGAAGATAAAATGTGCAGAAACGGAAAAATGGAAAAATATGTTCTGAGAAAAGCATTCGAAGACTATCTTCCTAAAGAAGTAGCCTGGAGGCAAAAAGAACAATTTTCAGATGGAGTCGGATATGGATGGATTGATTATCTTAAAATAAATGCAATAGAGAAAGTCAGCGATGAGGATATGGCAAACGCATCTAAAAGATTCCCCATAAATCCTCCATTGAATAAAGAAGAATACTATTATCGCTGCATTTTTGAGGAGCATTTCCCATCAGATTCAGCAGCCGCCTGTGTGCCATCGGTGCCTTCTGTCGCCTGCAGCACTCCAATAGCTCTGGAATGGGATGAGGCATTCAAAAAAATGAACGACCCTTCAGGCAGAGCTGTTCACAACGTACACGAAAAAGCATACTAAAACAATTGGGGGATTGTTAAATATGACGGAGAGAGCAGATCGGAAAAGCCGGTTACTCTCTCCGTTTCTTTATTTAAAAATTAATATTTGTTCTGAAAGGTACAGCCGGAAGGCCATTCATATTATAGAAATCAGGCATCGCCACTTCATCCCAGGCAAATCGAACATGCTTTGGTTTCTTTACTTCAGCACTCCAGACTATAACTTCATCTCCTTTAATTTGTGCTTTGGCAGGGTAAAAAATACCATCTGCTCCTGAAATTGAGAACCAGGTAAGCTCTTTCTTTTCTAATGGTTCAAATTCATTGGTTTCATCATTTCTCTTGCCTGAAGTCAAACCACCTCCTGTATGATTAAAACCAATAATAATTTTATCTCCTTTTATTTTCATCGATTTATAAACAGGACCGGAAAAAACAACATCTTTTTTCCCATAAGTCTTATTTAGAGCTATCAAAGCCAACCTGCGCCCTACCTCCCATTTATAAGAAGGATGAATATCAGAAGGATTATCTACAAGATCAGTAACTATAGCTTGTCCGGTTCCGGGTAATTCAAGACATTTTGTTTGCAACTCACAAAATTCAGCCATAGTCTGTGGAGTATGCTGCATCTTATCTTTTCTCCTGGTGTATAAATAAGGTGCTATCTGAACAAAATAAAAGGGAGCATCCTTAGCCTTAAAAACATCTCTCCAGGCATCTAGCAAAAGTTTTGTTTTTTCAACATATCTTTTATCGTGAATCATAGCATTTGACTCTCCCTGATACCAGATAAAACCTCTTAAGGCATAGGGGCCAAGAGGTGCTATCATACTGTTAAAATGCAAACCTGCGTCACTATTATCAATTTTCACAGGCTTTTCTACTGTTTCAGATGA
>CAZFUO010000419.1:0-1795 GCA_964522065.1 uncultured Bacteroidales bacterium
AGTGCATGATCTGAGTTTCCAACACTTCCGATAGTCGCTTTACAAACAAGAAGAATCTTGCGAATTTCACCAGAAGGCATACGAATTATCGCATAATTGTCTTCTTTTGATGTCAACTGTGCAAAAGTTCCGGCTGAACGTACCATTTTAGCACCCTGACCAGGACGTAATTCAATATTGTGAATTACTGTACCAACAGGTATATTCTTTAATGGTAAAGCATTTCCAATTTCTGGAGCTGCTTCTTCACCGGATAATAACTTCATTCCAACTTCTAAGCCGTTTGGTGCTAAAATATAAGTTTTTTCACCATCAGCATAAAACAATAATGCAATACGAGCCGAACGATTCGGGTCGTATTCAATTGTTTTTACAGTTGCTGGAATACCATCTTTAGATCTCTTGAAGTCAATAAAACGATAAGCTTGTTTGTGACCTCCACCAATATAGCGCATAGTCATCTTACCGCTGTGATTTCTTCCACCTGATTTTTTCAGGCCGAATACAAGAGATTTTTCTGGTGCGCTTGCTGTGATGGTTTCAAAGGCACCAATAATCTTATGTCTCTGCCCCGGCGTTGTGGGCTTTAATTTACGTACTGCCATCTTATATTAAATATTGCTGTAAAAATCAATAGCGTCACCATCTTTCAATGTGACAATCGCCTTTTTGAAGGCTGATTCAGAACCTTTAACAAGACCGCTCTTTGTATAACGTGTCTTATTTTTACCGCGATAGTTTAATGTATTAACATCAACTACCGTTACATTGTACATAGCTTCTATTGCACGTGCAATTTCAATCTTATTTGCATTTGGCTGTACACGAAAACCGTAACGATTCAGCTTATCTGTAATAGCTGTCATCTTTTCGGTAACTATAGGTTTAATGATTATTCCCATCTTTTATTCTCCTTATGCATTTAAAATTGACTCAATAACCGAAACAGAACTTTCAGTCAAAACTAATGTTTTTGCATTCAATACATTGTAAGTATTTAGCTCAGAAACTGTTACAACTCTAGAACCTGTCAAATTACGAGCCGACAAATATACGTTTTTATTTACTTCTGACATAACAAAAAGTGACTTTTTATCGGCAACTTTCAAATTATTAGTCAATAAGATAAAATCTTTTGTCTTTGGAGCTTCAAAAGTGAAGTCCTCAACAACAACCAAAGCATTTTGACTTACTTTATAAGAAAGAGCAGATCTTCTTGCTAATGCTTTGAGTTTCTTATTCAACTTAAAACCGTAATCACGAGGTCTTGGTCCGAATACACGTGCTCCACCTACTCTAACAGGAGAGTTGATATCACCAGGACGTGCGCCACCGCCACCTTTTTGCTTACCAAGTTTTCTTGTTGAACCTGACAACTCACTTCTTTCTTTTGCCTTATGAGTACCCTGACGTTGATTTGCAAGATACTGCTTCACGTCCAACCAAATGGCGTGATCACTAGGCTCGATGCCAAATACTGAATCACTTAAAGTGATCTTTCTTCCGGTATCCTCACCTTTTACTGTATATACACTCAGTTCCATTACTTTTCAATAATTACGATTGAACCTTTAGCGCCCGGAACAGAACCTTTGATCAAGACCAAATTGTGTTCAGGAATCACTTTAATTACCTGCAAATTCTGGACAGTTACACGGTCACCACCGGTACGTCCAGCCATACGCATTCCCGGGAATACGCGCGAAGGCCATGAAGATGCACCAAGTGAACCGGGTGCACGTAAACGGTTATGTTGACCATGGGTAGCTTCACCGACACCAGCAAATCCATGACG
>CAZFUO010000420.1:0-1790 GCA_964522065.1 uncultured Bacteroidales bacterium
GCTGACGGGCACTGGGTGCCTGTGCATTCTGCTGACAACTCGATAATACTTACTAATCTTAACCCCGGAAAGTATATTATTTATATTGGCTTTTCTGATAATACTGATAAGGCTATTTCTTTTAAGCTTAGGGTAAGGGCTGTATGGTATGCTTCTAATATGGCAAAAGTGATTTATCTGCTTATAATTGCTTGTTTGATTTATGGTATTTTCCTTATAATTCAACAACGTAAGCGTATTTTGCAGGAACGTGCTGAGCATCAGGAATTTTTGCAAAAGGTTAAGCAAAAGGAAAAAGAATTGCTTAGTGATAATGAGTATTTGGCTGCGCAGTTAAGGATGAGGCTTCAGGCAAGGGCAGGTGAAGATGGTGTCTTGTCTGACGACGAAAAGTTCTTGCTGAAAATCACTAAAATGATAGAAGATAATATGTCAGATTCTGACTTGAATGTTAATTCTCTGAGCGAGCTCAGCGGCATCAGCAGCAAACAGCTGTATCGTAAGATTAAGGCAATGACAGGTATGACTACGGTTGCTTATATTCGTGATCAGCGTCTTAAGAAGGCTGCATCGTTGTTGGCTAAAGGTACTTTTACGGTTTCGGAAGTGATGTACATGGTGGGTTTTTCAAATCCAAGTTACTTTACCCGTTGCTTTACTGATGAATACAAAATACCTCCCTCGGAATACAAAAAATGATGTCCGAAGGAGGTATTAACCATTCTTAATTATCAACGATCTTGAAGTTTTATTTATTGAAAATCTTACTGGTTTTTGTATATCCGTTATAAGTGTTCTGAACTATGTTGATGCCTTTTTGAGGGCTATCAAGTCTGATGCCGTTTGGTGTGTAATACTCAGTTTTTATTGCTTTAGCAGCGTTGTTATTGACGCCTTTTATTGGGGTAGGGTCGCTAAGTTCTGCGGTTTTTACAAGTGTTAAGTCATCAATTCTGCACCATTCGTTGGCAGAACCTTCGACAAAAAAGCCTACTTCAACTTTGCCACCCTTTATGACCACATCTTTTATTTCTGTAGTAATCCATTGACTGTCATTGTTTGAGATGTCAACTTTTGCTGTATCGTTATTGCTCACTGCATACATGTAAAATTGATTAAACAGGCTTCCGCTTTTAATTTTTGCAGTAAATTTATATTTGCCGTCTGGAAGTGGAACATATGTTGTGGAAGTTATTTTTTGAGATATTTTTCTTGTAAATGGAATAATGTCTGTAATGTTAAGGCATTTGTTGCCAATAACAATTGCTCGGTCTGTGCTTGAGTTTGAGGCATTTAGTACAGGTGAGTTTGTGCCTCCGACTGCAATTGTGTTTCCTTTGTAAACATTAAATGTCCAGCCTGTGAGATATGTCTGTACCGGCTTGTTGGCGCTGGGTATGTTAACTCTGTCTGCTTCAAAGCTACCGTTTTTAATATAATTATTGTCTTTGCCAACAGCCCATTCGCCTGTTATGGCATCAAGACTCCACTGACTGAGTGAATTGAAGTAAGGTGCATTGTTTACAAATGAAAGTGGGCACCATTGGTTGTAACCGTTACCATTACCGGCAAAATCTGACCACCTGTCTCCACAGTAGATAACTGTTTCCTGCTTGGTACCTTTAACTGTATAAAAGAAACCTGTCTGGGTAACGTGTCCGTAGTCGCTTTCTGCTCCCGGCATTTTCAACATATTGTTGGTAGGAGTGTAGGGACCATAAATACTGTCAGATTCAAGGTAATAGACGTTGGAGGAATTCCATCCGTACAGGTCTGAAGCACAAATGTAG
>CAZFUO010000421.1:0-1774 GCA_964522065.1 uncultured Bacteroidales bacterium
CAATGTTGTTATAGTAGCGACATTCATTGGAATGAAACCTCAGGAAGTTGTTGTCGGAGATCAAAAAAATCTAAATATAAAACTTTTGCCAACTTCAGTACTTTTAAACGACTTTGTTCTTGTTGGTGCTTATGGAACTATGCAGAAACGTTCAGACCTCGTAGGAAGTGCATATCAGGTAGATGCAGAAAAAATTAAAAACCTTCCGACAGGAAGACTTGACAATATGCTGGAAGGAATGGTTCCCGGATTACAAATATCATACAATAGTGATCTTGCAAGCAATACCAGACCTAGGTACAATACCAGAGTAAGAGGAGAATCCTCTATGGCAGCTTCTTCAGAGCCATTGTGGATAGTAAACGGCGTTCCTGTTTATACAGGTGGCGAAACCAATCTTGTACCGGGTTTAAGTTCATCAATAAGCCCTTTGTCTTATATTAATCCTGAAGACATAGAGAGCTTTACTGTATTAAAAGATGCCGCTTCAACTTCTATCTACGGAGCAAACGGAGCTAATGGTGTAATACTGATAACAACTAAGTCAGGTCAGTTAAATCTTGCTCCAAAATTGTCAATATCAACTAAATATGGTGTTTCAAAAATTAATAAAACAACATTGTTTAAGGTTCTTGACGCAAATCAATATATGACATTGGCAAAAGAAGCCTGGACAAATGCGGGAAAAGACATGAAGTATTTTCCATTTCAGGATAACTCAATGAACTCATATAGTACTACAAACACAAATTGGACTGATATATATTATGGAAACGGATCGACTGCACAGACAAATCTTAAAATCAGAGGTGGAAGTGATAAGGTAGCTTACCTGATTTCTGGTGCTTATTATAATAACAAAATGACAATTAAGGGAAATGATCAACAACGTTTTTCAATATTGACAAATACTGATATTAAATTCAATTCCAAAGTTAGTGCATCTCTTAATTTATCATCATCGTATAATATTAATAACATTTTTAATCCTGGAGATGATTATTACAATATACTGCCAATTTACAGCCCATATGATTTACAAAATAAATTCAGATTATTTAACTCATATGTAAGTGGCTCAAATCCAGACGGGTCTCCAAAATTTTCTACAGTTAGGTTTTTTAACTCAGTTGCAGAAAGAGAAGAAAATGATGATAGGCAAAGGACAATGGCAACAAATGCAAATCTTTCGTTGAAATATGATATCTTGAAGTCTTTGCAATTTACAAGTCAGGTTGGTTTTGATTATCAAAGTGCTTTTGAAAATAAATATTCTGCCAGAACAAATTGGTCCGGAATGTCTCTGTCTGAAGGTGCATATGGTTATGCTACAAGATCAAATGCGAACTTTTTACTTTGGACCGTGATTGAAAGATTAAATTTTAAAAAACTTATAGCTGAGAAGCACTCTGTCAGTGGTGTAGCTGGTTTTGAAGCAACCTCAAAAGAATACTACTCTGTTGGAGCAAGTGGTTCTGGTTATGTAAATGATCTTATAAAAGAAATAACTTACGCTGTTGACGATATTGGAACAAGTTCTGCTAGTTTAGTAAGAACAGCATCATTTTTTGCGCAGGGTACTTATTCCTATGACAGCAGATATTACTTTCAGGTTTCAGCCAGAAGAGATGGAAGTTCAGATTTCGGTAGTGATGTAAGATGGGCAAATTTTGGATCAACTGGTTTATCCTGGAATCTTCATAATGAAGAGTTTTATAATCTGGAGAATGTAGATCTTTTTAAATTAAAACTTACATATGGTTCTAATGGTAAT
>CAZFUO010000422.1:0-1768 GCA_964522065.1 uncultured Bacteroidales bacterium
TGTACCTCACAGTATTTACGAAATTGAAGGTGCAAAAGAATGTGCTATCGAATTCAGAAGTTTTTCCAAGACTGCAGGATTTACCGGCATCAGATGTGGATATACAGTTGTACCAAAAACAGTAACAGCGGTTTCGGCAAACAGAGGAAGAATTTCTTTAAATTCACTTTGGAACCGCAGGCAAACCACTAAATTTAACGGAGTATCATATGTTACTCAGAGAGCGGCAGAGGCTGTTTATTCTGAAGAAGGAAAGAGGCAGTGCAAGGAAAATATTTCTTATTATATGGAAAATGCCGGAATAATCAGAAATACACTTATTGAAAAGGGACTTAAGGTATTCGGAGGAATTAACGCTCCCTATATCTGGCTGAGAACACCCGGAAATATAGATTCCTGGGAATTTTTTGAAAGAATGTTAAATGAAATCAATGTAATTTGTACTCCTGGTGTGGGATTTGGGCCAAGCGGGCAGGGCTATGTAAGATTGACTGCTTTCGGTTCGAGAGAAAATACATTAGAAGCAATGCAAAGATTTAAAAACTGGAGCATTTAGTATGGGCTTTTTTTTGTAATATTTGCACTACTAAATGTAATAAAGAAGAATATATAACCAAAAATAAACAGATATGTCATCACTAAGATTCCACCTGGTAAAAGAAGCGTTCTCACATACACCGGTATGTGTACCAACTCCTGAAGGTAAAACATCAGAATACTACGGAGTTAATGTATTTAACCGTGACAAAATGAGTAAATTTTTGTCAAAGGAAACCTTTAAAATTGTTACCGATGCAGTTGATAATGGCAAGCCATTAGATCGTGAAATTGCAAACCACGTAGCAGCAGGTATGAAAATGTGGGCTCTTGAAATGGGCGCAACACATTATACACACTGGTTTCATCCTTTAACTGACGGTACTGCCGAAAAACATGATTCATTTATTGAACATGCAGGAAAAGGCAGAGTAGCTGAAGAATTTGAAGGTAAATTGCTTGCACAGCAAGAACCTGACGCTTCAAGCTTCCCAAGTGGTGGTATCAGAAATACATTCGAAGCAAGAGGTTATACAGCATGGGATCCTTCATCACCTGCATTTATTGTAGATGATACACTTTGTATCCCAACTATCTTTATATCATATACAGGCGAAGCTCTTGACTATAAGACTCCATTGCTTAAAGCTCTTTCTGCAATTGACAAGGCTGCAACAGAAACCTGCAGATTTTTCGATCCAAGAGTAACTAAAGTACAATCTAATCTGGGTTGGGAACAGGAATACTTTTTAGTTGACGAGTCATTGTACTCTGCTCGTCCAGACCTTATGTTGACAGGAAGAACCCTGATGGGACATGAATCAGCAAAAAATCAACAGTTGGAAGACCATTATTTCGGATCAATTCCTCCACGTGTTGCTGCGTTTATGAAAGAACTTGAATTTGAAGGTTACAAATTAGGTATTCCATTAAAGACCCGTCATAACGAAGTAGCTCCTAACCAGTTTGAGCTAGCTCCGATTTACGAAGAAACCAATCTTGGTGTAGATCAAAACTTACTGGTAATGGATATTATGAGTAAGGTTGCAAAACGTCATAAATTTATTGTTTTGCTTCACGAGAAACCATTTGCAGGTGTAAACGGATCTGGTAAACACAATAACTGGTCACTTAGCACAAACACAGGAGTAAATCTTTATAGCCCTGGTAAAAATGACGAGGAAAACCTTGTATTTGTTACTTTCCTTGTAAATACTTTGATGGCTGTTTA
>CAZFUO010000423.1:0-1767 GCA_964522065.1 uncultured Bacteroidales bacterium
GCCATAAACACAATAATGTACAAAACCATAACCTGATAAAAATTTATATTGATATTTTCTGTAACTGCAAACGGCAAATCTCCCATAAAAGATGTAAAATTCAGAAAAACATCTGTTACAAAATTTAATACTGTTACCAGAAACTGATTTACAAACGGTACAAAAGAAAAAATCAGACATGCAACAGACAACATTATCATCACACCCGAAACAGGCACTGCAATCAGATTTCCCAACAAGAAATAATTCGGAAATTGCTTAAAATAATATATTGCAACCGGCGATGTAGATATCTGTGCTACAATTGAAATCAATACCAAATCTCTGATATACTTAAGAACCTTATTTCTGGTATCAAAATGATCACGTAAAGCCGGGTACAAAACCACAATTCCAATTACCGCAGCATAACTTAATTGAAATCCAACATCATATAAAATCAATGGGTTAATTATCAACAATATAAAAGCCGATAAAACCACTATATTCAAAGTTGTGCCACGCTTTTCTAAACAAATGCCCAATGAAATAAGTGAAAACATCATCGCAGAGCGATTTACAGATGCAGATAAGCCAGTAACAAAAGCAAAAATCCATAATAACATTACAATTATTATCTGCCTTAGCTTCTTTGATGTAGAGTTATTGCCCAGAAAGAAAAAAATCATCTGCAAAATACCGTATATAACCCCAACGTGTAAACCGGAAATTGAGACGATATGACTAATTCCGGCATATCTGAAGTCGGTTTCTATGTCTTTATCGAGCTGGCTTCTTGTACCTATAGTCATAGCTGAAATTAAAGCCAGATTATCACCTTTCAGCCCAAGTGTCACAAAAATATTCAGCAATTTATCTGAAATTGTTTTTGCAATAAATTTGATATCACCAGCACCAGATGTTGATACAAAATGCCAGGACTTGTCATTAATATATGCTGTAGCACAAATGCCCTTTGTTCTCAGCCATCTTTTGTAATCAAAACCCGCAGAATCTAATGTATTTTGCGGTTCCTGCAGACGTATTCTTGCATTAATTATATCACCATAACTAAGACTCTCAGATTTTTCTGATTTCTGAAAATAAAGAATTATCCTTTTATTTTCAAGTTCAGCGGTTTCGCCGTTAATAATTATAGCCTGAGATTTAAATGACTTTTTCTTTGGCTGGAGATCAGATTCCAGCTTTAATTGAATATTTTGATATTTATCGGTAAGATCAGGCAAAGAAGATTTATTCCACGAAATATTTGCGGCAAAACCACCAAATGAAAACCAAAAGAATGCAAAAGCAGCTCCTGGCATCCATCTTATACTCCACGATGAGGGCAACTTGCCGGAAAAGTAATAATAAAATAAAAAACACCATAAAGCAAGCGCCATCATGCTATAAATGACAGTCATGGATTTACTTATGAAAACCATACCAGCCATATACGGCAACAACAGTCTTATTGACGGAACAGTTGAAAACAATCGCATAATCATGCGACAAAAATAGTGATTAGTTTTTAGTTTTTAATAACATTTTGTTAACTATTAGTGATTAGTTTTTAGTGATTAGTGGTTGATGTTCGTGGGGAGTGCTTTTAATGAAAGTTTGCCGATTTTTATAGTGATTAGTCAATTAAACAAATGCCTGACAATTAGCACAACGCCCGTCACTAAAAACTAATCACTTATCACTAAAAACTTATCACTAAAAACTAATCACTTATCACTAAAAACTTATCACTTATCACTATTCTTTATCCTAATTATCATCTCC
>CAZFUO010000424.1:0-1759 GCA_964522065.1 uncultured Bacteroidales bacterium
TGAAGGAGTTGCAAATTCGGCAAAATTTTATCATCAACTACCTGTTGGTGCAGGGAGATTGTTCCCTAAAGGTTTGAAAGATAATACACATTATAACGAATCGGGGGCAAAAGTTGCTGCTTCATACTTTATTTCCGGAATAGAAAAGCTTGATATAAAGCCACTTGTAAAAGAGCTTAAAAAGAATCAAAAGTCCTATGTTTCTGAAGTCTGGGTTTCCGATTCGGGAAAAGGAAAATTTAAGAATCCGGTTTTGTTTGCAGATTACTCTGATCCTGATGTTTGTTATGCAAACGGGTATTATTATATGACTGCATCAAGTTTTAATTGCTTTCCCGGCTTGCCGATTTTGAAATCTACAGATATGATTAACTGGTCTTTAGTTAATCATGCACTTTATAAGTCAGAGCCATATGATGTTTTTGCAAAACCTCAGCTGGGTTGTGGTGTATGGGCTCCTGCTATAAGATTTCACAATGGTAATTTCTATATTTATTATGGTGATCCTGATTATGGCATTTACATGCTCAAAGCTAAAGACCCTGAAAAGGAATGGTCTAAACCTGTTCTTGTTAAGTCTGGTAAAGGCTTAATCGATCCATGTCCTTTATGGGACGAAGATGGCAGAGTTTATCTTGCTCATGCATACGCAGGTAGTAGATATGGCTTAAAAAGTGTTTTATCTATTTGTGAATTAAATCCTGAAGGAACAAAAGCAATATCAGAAGATGTAATGGTTTTTGATGGTCATAACGGAAACGAAACTTGTGAAGGTGCTAAAATACATAAGTACAATGGCTACTACTATGTGTTTTTTCCTGCAGGTGGTGTAAAGGACGGTTGGCAGATGGTAATGCGTTCAAAAAAGATTTATGGTCCTTACGAATATCGCAGAATCATGGAACAGGGTAGTTCTCCACTAAATGGTCCGCATCAGGGAGCCTGGGTGCAAACTCCATTTGGTGAAGATTGGTTTTTCCATTTTCAGGAGATGAAACCGCTAGGCAGAATAGTCCATTTGCAACCAATGAAGTGGGTAAATGACTGGCCTGTAATAGGTATTGATAAAGACGGAGATGGTTGTGGTGAGCCTGTTACATCATATACTAAACCCAAAACAGCAGCGGTCTCTGGTATAGTTACTCCTGTTGAATCTGATGAATTTAATGGAAATACATTAGGTCTGCAATGGCAATGGTATGCAAACCCAAAACCAACCTGGGCATTCTTCCATGGTGAAAAAGGATTCATCAGACTATTCTCAGATAATCCTACAGATGAGCAAAAGAATCTTTTGTTTACTCCAAATCTTCTTTTGCAAAAATTCCCGGGTCCGGACTTTACAGTAACTACAAAGATAGAATTTTCACCAACAAAGGGTAGTAAAGGTGAAAGATGCGGACTGACTGTTATGGGTATGGATTATGCTGCATTGACACTTGAAAATATTGATGGAAAGTACATGTTATCTCATGTTTCGTGTCATAAAGCCGAAACCGGTGCTAAAGAAGTAAACAATCTTTCAGTAGAAGTTCCAACCAATGCATTATACATGAGAGTTAAAGTTTCTGATATAAAGAAATGTGAGTTTAGTTACAGTCTTGACGGTAAAAACTTCAAGAGTTTTGGCCCAGTATTTACAGCTCGTGAAGGTCAGTGGATTGGAGCAAAATTTGGTTTGTTTTGCACAAGAACCACATGGAGAAACGATGGCGGTTGGATGGATGTGGACTGGCTTAGAGTGACAGCGAAGTAAAAT
>CAZFUO010000425.1:0-1749 GCA_964522065.1 uncultured Bacteroidales bacterium
ATTGACATATTATCTCTGGAAGTTGACTGGATTTCTTTCATACCCTGAACGCTGTTAAAAGCATCCTCAAGAGTTTTTGTCACATTCGTCTCAATTTCAGCCGCATTAGCACCGGCATATGTAGTCATCACCGTCACATACGGTGGTTCCATTTCAGGATATTGGTCAATAGGCAGCAGCGATAAAGCATACAACCCACCCACCATGATGGCAGCAAAGACCATCAGGGTAGTAACCGGCTTATTTATAGCACTTTTATAAATACTCATACTTTTATTCTTACTTTACAATATTCAACTTCACACCATCAACAAGTCTTGCCTGACCAGCAACCACAAGGTTATCACCCTGAGATAAAGAGTCTGAAATAAGCTCAACCTGATCGTCAAACCTTTGACCCAGACTTACTGTTATTCTTTTTGCTATACCGTTCTTTTCAACAAAAACATATCTTTCATTAGAGCCCTGTAGTTTTAGAACTGACTGATAAGGAACCACTACAGCTGTTGCCTGACCCAGTGACATCTTAACTCTACCGAACATACCAGGCTTAAGCAATTCACCCTGATTTGGCATTCTCAGTTCAACTTCAAATGTTCTGCTTGCACTATTAATAGTTGGAGCAATATTAAATACTGAAGCATTAAATGTTTTATCAGAATATATATCAGAAACAACTTCAGCTTTCATCCCCTTTTTAATTTGAGGGTAATAGGTTTCAGGAACATTTATAAATGTCTTAAGTGTGTGCAACTGAACCAATGTAACAATAGGCATTGCTCCTGTATATAGTTCACCGTTTTCATAGTTTTTTGCAGCAATGACACCGCTAAACGGAGCTCTGATTACAGTATTATTCTGAAGATACGAAAGGCTGGTTTTCTGAACTTCCAATTGTGCTACTGTCTGATCATAAACCTGTTGTGAAATAGCTCCGGTTTCCTTTAAAGCTTCATATCTTTTAAAATCATTTTCAAGATTTGCAATTTGTATTTTTGCCTGTTGCAGACTAGTCTGATCCATCTGAACCAAGATCTGACCTTTCTGAACTCTGCTACCTACCTCAACCAGAATTTTATCAATTCTACCCGGTGTAACTGGTACTAACTTAACTTCTTCAACCGCCTCCATATTTGCCGAGAATTCAAGTTCTCTGCCTATGGTTTTAGACTCTAAAGTCATTACCCTTACATTCTCTACTTTAACATCACTCGCATCGCCAGCCTTTTGCTTTTTCCCGCCAGAACATGAAGGTAAAACCAAAGCAATAGCCAAAAGAGAAATCATTACGGCATTTAATCGTTTCATTTTCAATTATTTTATTTTTTAGCTGTTATTTTTTTATTTAAAGTGTGCCCAGTAATTTTTGTAACGCATCCTGAGCGTTCAACAAAGACATTACCGAATTTACATAGTTACTCTGAGCAGTCAGAAGATTATTATTAGCCATAGTCAATTCAAGACTTGATGACAAACCCTGTTCATATTTTTTTGAGATATTGTCAAAAACTCTCTGCGAAACCTCTATATTCTTTTTCTGTAAATCATATCCGGCCTGAGCATTTTTAAGATTATATCTTAATTGTTTTTCCTGAATAAGCAACTGATCTTTTGCCAGTTCATTATCAAGTTGAGCAGATTGCAAAGCCAGCTTAGCTTTTTTGACATTTGCATTATTCTTACCGCTGGTAAATAACGGTATGCTTGCCTGCAAAACAAAAGTATTTTTAAGCGTCATATCAAAACCAC
>CAZFUO010000426.1:0-1745 GCA_964522065.1 uncultured Bacteroidales bacterium
CCCCTATCAATGCCTCAATTTCTTTAATTGCCTTTTTTGTATTTCCTTCCTGCTTGTAGATTTTATATTTTTCAAAGCTGATACTTTCGTTTTTACCTACAAGCATTTCTGCTCTGTTTAAAGTATTTAGCGCAGATTTTAAATCGTTTGTCTGATAATACAGACTTGCCAGCTGAAACAACAAGTTTTCATCATCGGGTCTGGCATTGCTCAATTCTGTATAAAGTTTAACAGCGTCATTTACTCTTTCAACTGTAATATACATATTTGCCAAACCAAGTGCATACCATTCGTTTGATCTGTCAAGATTGTACGCTTTTTCGAGTGCTTTTAGTGCAAGGTCATTTCTCTCGAGGTTTCGGTAAAAAACAGAGAGTTCAAACCATGGCTGAGAGTTTGTAGAGTCAAGCATAGTGCAGAACGTAAACAGTTGATATGACTCTGCATACTTCTCTTTTTGTTTTAAGTTAATAGCTTCGGAGAAAAAGTAATCAAATATTTTTTGATCAACTGTGGCAACAGACGAAGCTTTCGATGTCTCAGCTAACGAAACCGCTGATATCGAAAAAAGCAAAACTAATAATGCTGTATGTAGTCTAAAACTCCACATTTTACTTTTTGCCTGTATGGCCAAAACCTCCGGCACCTCTTTCGGTTTCATTTAATTCTTCAACCAATTGCCACTCTGCCTGTACGTGTGAAGCAATCACCATTTGACAAATTCTTTCTCCGTCTTCAATAAGGAAGTCTTCTGACGAAAGATTAATTAGTATTACACAAATTTCTCCTCTGTAGTCTGCATCGATTGTACCTGGTGAATTGAGTACTGTAATACCTTTCTTTATGGCCAAACCGCTTCTTGGTCTTATCTGAGCTTCGTAGCCTTCAGGTAATTCTATAAAAAGTCCGGTAGGTATCAATTTCCTTTCGAGCGGTTTAATTAAAACAGGCTCAGAAATATTTGCTCTAAGGTCTAATCCTGCAGATAATGCAGTTGCGTATTGGGGCAATTCGTGCCCTGAACGGTTTACAATCTTTATTTGCATTTATGTAATTTGTGTCAGTTAGTCTGAACAAAAGTACTAAAAAACGTTGAATCAATTATGACTACCGATTATTTAAGTGTTTTTATGTTTTGTTTTATCTACATTTGCACCAGAAAAATTAATTCATATGAAAAAGCATTTTTTTACTGCTATTGTTGTTATTGCAGTTTCAATGGGATTTATGTCTTGCCTTGGTGATGAAGATACTGAATGGAGAGATGCAAATATTGCATTTCTTGAAGAAATAAGTACTCAGGACGGAGTTAAAGAACTCGGTGATACTATTAACGGTTTCCCGGGTATTTATTATAAAGTCATAAAACAAGGTAATGGAGAAAGGCCTGTTAGAGGTAATGTTGTACTAACAGCATATGAGGGCTGGTTATATAACGACACAACTTCTTTTGACAGCAGTGAAAACTATGAGTTCAGACTTGGCAGTAATGTTATTGAAGGCTGGAATCTGGTAATTGAAAATATGAGAGTTGGCGATAAGTGGAAGGTTTACATTCCTTATGATCTAGGTTATGGTACAACCGGTAGCACTTCTACAAAGATTCCTGAGTATTCTACTTTAATATTTGATATAGAGCTTAAGGATATTGTTTCTGAGAATTGATATCCGTTATTGTTTATAAGTTTACAGGCCTTGCATAGCACATAAAAAAAGTCCCTGCCTCAATTAACTATCGAGACAGG
>CAZFUO010000427.1:0-1742 GCA_964522065.1 uncultured Bacteroidales bacterium
AGTCTGATCAAGATTATCTTTAAGTTTTCCTGCATAGGGCACATAGCTGTCAACACCTTCTTCAAATTTCAGGTTGCTACTACCACCCATATCATATCTTTGCCAGTTTCTGGCTCTGTTTGAACCTTCTCCCCAGTATTCTTTTACATAATTTCCGTTGACTGTCAATTTCCTTGTAGGACTTTCATCAAAACGTGCAAAATATCTACCCATCATAAGAAAATCTGCACCCATCGCAAGAGCTAAAGTCATATGATAATCTTGTACGATACCACCGTCTGAACAAATAGGAATATAAATACCGGTTTCCCTGAAATAATCATCTCTGGCCTGTGCAACATCAATAAGGGCACTTGCCTGACCTCTTCCTATACCTTTTTGTTCTCTTGTTATACAAATAGAGCCACCACCAACGCCAACTTTTATAAAATCAGCACCGGCTTTAACAAGATATTCAAAGCCATCTCTGTCAACAACATTACCGGCTCCAACAGGAATATTCATGCCAAAATTCTCTTTGATATACTTTATGGTTTCCAACTGCCATTCTGAAAAACCGTCCGATGAATCTATACATAAAACATCAACTCCGGCTTCAATCAATGCAGGAACCCTTTCTTTATAATCTCTGGTGTTTATGCCAGCTCCTACCATAAGTCTCTTATGAGAATCTGACAACTCATTAGGGTATTCTTTATGGTTGTCATAATCTTTACGGAAGACAAAATACTTTAGTCTGTTATTTTCGTCAATTATAGGAAGAGTGTTCAACTTGTGATCCCAGATTACATTATTTGCTTCACTTAAAGTGATACCATTTTTTGCAGTAATCAGACTTGAAATCGGGGTCATAAAATCTTTAACCTTTTTGTCCGGAGCATCTCTTGTTATTCTGTAATCGCGGCTTGTAACCAATCCAAGGAGAATGCCGGTTGGGCTACCGTCATCTGTAATACCTATTGTAGAAAAACCTGTTTTTTCTTTAAGCTCAAGAATATCACTAAGGCAATGTTCAGGAGTAAGATTTGCTCTGCTTTCAACAAATCCTGCTTTATAAGTTTTTACCTCTTTAACCATTTTAGCCTGTTCTTCTATGCCCTGTGATCCAAAAATAAAAGAAAGACCACCTTCTTTTGCTAAAGCTATAGCCAGTTTACTATCAGAAACTGACTGCATTATAGCAGAAACAAAAGGCACATTGAGCGAGATTTTACAAACCTCGCCCATATTGTGTTTTACTAAAGGAGTTTTTAAACTTACATTGTCAGGTATGTGGCTCTTTTTAGTTAGCCCCGGTATAATCAGATACTCATTAAACGTCCTTGAAACTTCATCTATGATTTTTGCCATATTGTCTAATTTATTACAATTGTGCAAAAATAGGAATAATCATTGATATACCATTTTGACATTGTCAAATACTACGTTTTCACCTTCAAGAATTTCCATATTCTGATTCTTGCTGGTTATTTTTGAGTTCTTTATCACAAAGTCCTTAACATCACGGATAAGAAACATACTTCCGCTTGTAACATCCATATTTTCAAGTATAACATTAGTCAACGGAACCTCAGGAATACATTTTGCTACTATAAAATTTTCTTTCGTGTTTATTTTTACGTCTCTCATGAAAATATTTCTGTAAACAGGAGTAAGTTCATTAACAGGAAGTTTTGGTAAGCGGTCTGCAAGTGCTCCTACATAAGTACGACTACCTAGTAAATCCCATTCAATAGCGTTTT
>CAZFUO010000428.1:0-1740 GCA_964522065.1 uncultured Bacteroidales bacterium
CATGATTATAATATTTAGATAGTTAAATTGAGTTTTCGATTACAGATAAAAACTTCTTATAAGCCATTTCCCAGGCAGTTGCATCCTGAGGTAAGAATACTGTCGGTGTAACTGAGTTGCTAATAACCTTTCTCATGTCAGCCAAATCATTTACAGCACCTAAAGCTTTGGCTTGCATCATTATATTTCCAATAGCTGTTGCCTCAGAAGGGCCTGCAACAACAGGCATACCAATAGCGTTGGCTGTAAATTGATTTAAAAGTTTGTTTTGAGCACCTCCACCTATAATGTGAAGTTTTTCAATTTCAAAAGGTGCTACATTCTGAAGTTTAGTAAGCACATTTTTGTATTTTAATGCCAGACTGTCAAATATACACCTTATAAATTGAGCATGATTATTTGGCACAGGTTGTCCGGTTGCAGTACAATATTCAATAATTGCTTTGGTCATACTATGCGGATTTGCAAAAGAAGCATGATCGGGATCTACCAGTATTTTAAAACCTTCAGCAGCAGATGCCAATTCAACAATTGTAGGATATGAATAAGTTACACCTTCTTTTTCCCATTCTTTCCTGCATTGTTCAAGCAACCACATTCCAGTTATATTTTTCAGAAACCTCGTGGTTCCGTCAACACCACCTTCATTTGTGAAGTTCATTTCAAAAGAAGTATCACTAATTATAGGATCTATGACCTCAATTCCCATAAGCGACCAGGTACCTGAGCTCAGATATGCAAATCGTTCATTTTCTGCTGGTATGGCAGCAATTGCAGATCCTGTATCATGTCCTGCTACAGCTACAACAGGCACTTTACCCAATCCTGATTCTTCAGCAAGTTCATCTGTAAGATTTCCGATAATAACACCAGGGTTTGTAATTTCAGGCATTATTGAAGGCTTTACACCCGCCGCTTCAAGCAATTTAGATTCAAATTGTTTTGTTCTCGGGTTTAAAATCTGTGAAGTTGATGCGATTGTGTATTCACAAACCATTTTACCTGTAAGCATATATGACAACGCATCAGGCATAAACAATATTTTGTCAGCAGCTTCGATAGCAGAACCACCTTCTCTGGTTGCAGCATAAAGCTGGTAAAGACTATTAAAATTCATTATCTGAATTCCTGTAAGGTCATAGACCTCTTTTCTGGATACCAATTTGAAGAATTCTTCGGGCATACCGTCGGTATATGGATCTCTGTAGGCTCTGGGGCATCCCAAAAAACTTCCATCTTTACCAACATAAACAAAATCAACACCCCAGGTATCAATACCAATTGCATCAATTTTAACTTTCTCTGCGGCTGCAGCTTTAAGACCTGCCTTCAGAGATTCGTACAAACCGAAAATATTCCAGTAATACTTGCCGTTTAGCGGCATAATGATATTAGGAAAACGAGTTAATTCTTTTGTTTCGAGTTTTCCTTCTTTTAAAGTGGCTAAAATAGAACGTCCGCTGGTAGCCCCCAGGTCGAACGCCAGAAAAGTGTAAGTTTGCATGGCATTAATTTTTCAAACGATACAAAAATAAGTTTCTTTTCCGAAACAGCAACGTTGAAAAATGTCAAAAAGACTTTAAAAAACGGCATAAACTGTAAAAAAAATGACACTTACCTCAATTTGTTCTTTTCGAAGTGTGGAGCAGCAACAAAAACAAAGACTACAAACGAGACAAAAGTCAGTATTCCTCCTACCATATATGCAGTTGCGAAACCGCTGATTTCACCGAGGTTTCC
>CAZFUO010000429.1:0-1729 GCA_964522065.1 uncultured Bacteroidales bacterium
AAAATTATGGTCTGAAAAAGGCTTACCCGACTTTGCGATATTTGTAAGAAATCCAACGGGTAATTTTTATACTATAGATAAAAAAGGTAAGTTGCACTTGCAGGCCAAAGATGCAGGAATACATGAAAATTCAAATCCGGCATTTATCTGCCAAAGACTAACCTCCTGGACATTTAATGCCGAAACCGCATTTGAATTTAATCCCACAACTGAAAAAGAGTTTGCAGGGATAGCTGTTTTTCAGAACGAAAGTTTTTTTATTCAATTCGGTAAATCTAAATCAAATAGCGGAAAAAGCATTATAATACTTGAAGCTGTTAAAAACGGAAAAATATTATCGAGATATGTTACAGAGCTACCTGCAAAAGAAGCTGATAAGAAACTCAGCCTTAAAGTAATTGCTGAGACTCCCGAATCATACGCATTTAGCTACTCTGCCAATAAGGGCAAAACCTGGAATAAAGTAGGAGCAAACATTGATGCTACTCTATTGAGTACTCAGATTGCTTCAGGCTTTCAGGGCGCTTGTATTGGCGTTTATGCAACCGGAAAATATAAGAACCTTTAGTCTAAGGTTAGTATGTTAAGTTGAGGGGCCCGTCTGTATTGTTTCAATACAGGCGGGTTTTTTATTATATTTGCTCAAAATTGCACAAATATGAAAAAAACAGCCCTATTAACATTGACTATTTTGTTTTCATTATCAGTACTTTCACAGACTCCTTATTCGCAAAGGATGGTTGAATCTCACGGTTTGGGAGATTTTAATTGCAATAAAATTCATAAGACGAATTTAGAAACAGCTGGTTGGGATTATGTTTCCGGACTGGTTGCAAACTCAGTCTTAAAAGCCTGGGAAATGTATCCTGCTAAAACTGAATATTACAATGCAGTAAAAGCTTTTGCCGATAAATGTGTTTCTGCAGATGGTTCAAAAATACTTTCATTGTCCGGCAATGATGCATTGGGTCCAAGCAATATAGACGACCTTGCAGCCGGAAAAATTTTCTTCAGATTATACACCGAAGAAACAAAAAAAGGAAACTTTAAAGATGCAGATAAGTATAAAAAAGCAGCTACACTAATCAGGAATAAATTAAAATTTGACCATTCCAGAATTGCTAAAGGTCTGCCCGGAGAAGGTGGATTTTATCATAAAGCATCATATCCTTCACAAATGTGGCTTGATGGACTTTATATGGGTCCGGCAGTCTATGCACAGTGGCAAAATATGTTTGGCGTTACCGATTCAGTTAAGACTAATGAATCAAGCTGGTCTGATATCGCAAATCAGTTTAAGACAATACACCAAAAAACATATGATGCAGAAAAACAACTAAACTATCATGCCTGGGCAGCAATACCTACAGATGCAAATGCATCTTGGTCAAATAAAACAGACCCGTATAAAGGTTGCAGTAAAGAATTCTGGGGTAGGGGAATGGGATGGTATTTTGCAGCACTTGTTGATGTGCTTGAGCTCATGCCAAAAACACATCCTGATTATAATAACCTGTTGGTAATTTACAATCAGGTCGCAGCAGGCCTAAAACGATGGCAGGATAAAGATTCAGGAGTTTGGTATCAGCTTTTACAATACGATGCCAGTAAAAAAGCA
This sequence comes from uncultured Bacteroidales bacterium, assembly GCA_964522065.1. Classification (GTDB taxonomy): domain Bacteria; phylum Bacteroidota; class Bacteroidia; order Bacteroidales; family UBA1402; genus UBA8389. The sequence continues at coordinate 1,619 of CAZFUO010000429.1, forward strand.
GACGGAAAAGGAGATTACATTGGGAGTACAGCTTATAATGTTGGCAGTAAACCAAATTACCTGGAGTCATCATGTTCGAGTATGTTTACCTATGCATTTTATAAGGGATTG
>CAZFUO010000430.1:0-1704 GCA_964522065.1 uncultured Bacteroidales bacterium
TGAGTTAAGAACTTTTACAAACTCTGTGATGACAGGTGTTGATAAAATTCATCAGGGTATTGAGGTTGGACTTTCAGGCAAGATCACTTCAGAGCTTACAGCTACATTAATTGGTTCTGTAGGTGATTATTACTATAACAGCAGACCAACTGCTACCATTAGTGTAGAAAACGGTATGCAGCCTGATGTGACCAGGACTATATATCTTAAAAATTTCAAGGTAGGTGGTACTCCTCAGACTGCATTAAATCTGGAATTTAGCTATGCTGCGCCTTCATATTGGTTTTTTGACCTTGGCGCCAGCTATTATGACAGAAATTTTGTTGAGTTGACTCCAATACGTCGTACTGCTGAAATACTGAATTTTACTGCAAATAGTTACGATGACTATATGGCTTTAGCTCATAAAATAACTGATCAGGAAAAGTATGATGCAGGTTTTATGTTAGATGCTTCTATTGGCAAGTCATTGCGTTTAAGAAATGGACATCAGCTGAATTTTAATTTGCAGCTGAGTAACCTTCTTAATAATACAAAGCTTCGTACGGGCGGTTTCGAACAGGGAAGATTTGATTATGTTGGCTATAATGTTGACAAGTTTCCTCCTTACTACTTTTATGCACAGGGCTTTAATTGCTACCTGCTAATGTCATACCGTTTTTAATATTTTGAATTATAAAAGATACTATATATGAACAAGATTAACAGATTATTCGTCAGCCTTTTCTCTTTGGCCCTGCTTTTTTCGGCCTGTGACCAGCGCGAATTTGATATGCCTCCGTTAAACGAACCTGTTTATACAGGCTCGGCAAATATTTCAATTTCTGATTTTAAAGCAAAGTATGCATCTTCATCGACAGTTCAGATTTCTGATGATGATGTAATTTCGGGTATTGTTATTGCAAATGATGTCTCAGGTAACTTCTATAAGGAATTTACCATTATGGACAGTACGGGAGGTATTAAAATTGCTATAAATCAGGCTGATTTGTACACCGATTTCAGAATTGGTCAAAAAGTATTTATTGAATGTAAAGATCTTTACGTAGGTAAATACGGTGGCTATGTTCAGCTTGGTGGTCCTTACAATTCAGGAATAGGTCAAATGACCTGGGAAACCGCACAGCTCCATATTTTCAAAAGTGGCTGGCCTAATCCTTCAGATCCCTTATTGATGCCTGTTGTGGTAGGTTTTGATGTTGTTGCGGCTGACGCAAATCTGGGTCGCCTGATAACACTTGAAAATGTTTATTTTGTAAATGGCGGCAAGGAAGTATGTGCTGCTGCAGGTGCAGATGGTTCAACTCAAACTTTAAGTAAAACCTTAGCTTCAACTGTATTTCCGGGTAAAAACATAATTGTAAGATTAAGTAGCGCTGCGGATTTTGCAAACAAGACTCTTCCAGCCGGAAACGGTAATCTGACAGGTATTTTATCTGTCTATAACAATACATATCAGTTCACTCCACGTGATTCTATGGACTTTGCTTTTGTTGGTTTTGGTTCTGGTTATGAAAGTCATGGAATGGGTACTTCTGCAGATCCTTACACTGCCGATTGGGTAATAAAGCAACAGGGTAGCCCGACTCAGGCTTGGGTAAAAGGTTATATTGTGGGCGCAGTTAAGTCAGGTATTAATGCTTCAAATCCAATAAATGGAAATGAAGATATTAGCTGGGCTGCTCCATTTTTGAATAATACTGT
>CAZFUO010000431.1:0-1696 GCA_964522065.1 uncultured Bacteroidales bacterium
TAATAGATCTTTTCGAAAACAGCGTTAAAAGATATGCAGATAAACCTTTTTTATGGGAAAGAGATTCAAGATACCGCTCTATTACATATAAACAAGGTCACAATCAGGTTATAAAACTAGGAGGCGGATTTTTGTCACTTGGACTAAAAAAGGGAGACCGGTTAGCATTACTATCAGAAGGTTGTAATGCATGGATACTGGGTGAACTCGCTATGATGTATGCAGGTGGTATAAACGTACCCCTTTCTGTTAAACTAAGCGAATCAAGCGATCTGGTTTTCAGATTGAATCATTCAGAAGCCAGATTTGTACTGGTTTCCATATCTCAGTTACCAAAAATAAGGGCAATAAGAGAACAGCTTAAAACAGTAGAAAAGATAATTTCAATAGGAGCCAGACCCGAAGACATTCTAGAAGGTGAAATGACTCTAAACCAATTGCTTGAAATTGGTGACGAATGGAATAAAAATAATCCGGGTCAACTAATGCAGGTAGCCAAGTCAATTACAGGCAGCGACCTTGCAAATATTACCTATACTTCCGGAACCACAGCAGACCCAAAAGGTGTGATGCTTACTCACCGTAATTTTACTGCAAACGTAGAACATTCACTATCGGCCGTTGACGTACCTGAAGGATTCAGAACACTGTTGATATTGCCTCTTGACCATTGCTTTGCACATGTAACCGGATTTTATACATTTATAAAACGAGGCGGAGGCATAGCAACCGTTCCAACAGGTAAAACCTTATTTGAGTATATTAAGAATATACCATTGGCTTTAAGAGAATTCCAGCCAAACGTCGTAATGACAGTACCTGCACTAGCTAAAACTTTCAAGAAAAACGTTGAGAATTCTGTAAGAGATATGGGGCCATTTGTTGAAAAACTTTTCAATTTTGCCATTAAAGTAAATATGGCATACAACAGAGAAGGATACAATAAAGGCAGAAATTTCACATTTTTGCTCAAACCCTTTGTAATGTTATTTGACAGATTACTTTTCTCAAGTCTCAGAAAAGGGTTGGGAGGTAAGCTGGAGTTTTTTGTTGACGGAGGTGCGTACCTTGATATCGACATGCAAAAATTCTGGTATGCAACAGGTATTCCAATGTTTCAGGGCTACGGATTATCTGAAGCTACACCTGTAATTTCATCAAACTCATTTGCCAGCCACAAACTAGGTACATCAGGAAAGCCTGCAAAAGGTGTTGAAGTTACCATTAGAGATGAAAAAGGCAACATACTTGCACACAACCAAAAAGGCGAAATTGTAGTGAGAGGCGAGAACGTTATGGCAGGATACTGGAGGAATCCCGAAGCAACAAGCCAGGTCGTAAAAGACGGATGGTTATATACAGGAGATTTAGGAATGCTCGACAAAGATGGATACCTCTATGTCTATGGCCGATCTAAGAGTTTACTTATTGGCAGTGACGGTGAGAAATACAGTCCTGAAGGCATAGAAGAATCACTTGTAACACTGTCACCTTATATTGACCAGATAATGCTCTATAACAATCAGAGTTCGCATACTCTAGCTTTGATAGTACCCAATCTGGATGCTGTAAAAAGAACAATACCTGACTATACTTCACCTGAAGGCAAAAAGCAAACAATAGAGCTTTTCCAAAAGGCAATAGGTGAATATAAAAAAGGTGGAAAATATGCAGGAATATTTCCAGAAAGATGGTT
>CAZFUO010000432.1:0-1694 GCA_964522065.1 uncultured Bacteroidales bacterium
TTAAAATTATTGACTTTATGATGTTGGATTCATTATATATTTGTCTGATAATTCCTTCCCGTATAGTTCTTTGATTTTGTCTGTAAGAAGGCGTCTGTTAAGTCTAATAAAGTTTGATTTTGGAATTTCTCCGATTAGTGTTGCCAGATTCTTGTTTTCGACATTGGCATTTGAGTCGTATTTACTTGAAGTTGCTGCGTTTTTGGCATCACAATAGTCTATAAGAAATTTTAGTTTGTCTCTGACTTCCCTGTCTTCAAGATGTTTTTGACGGTATAGCATAAATGACTTAGCTACATTGTAATATCTTTCGGCCATTAGTGCAATTTCTACCTGATTCTGAATTTCTTCTACAGTCATATTGTTGCTTATGCTCAGTCTTGACAGTATAGATGTCAGTACTTCTTCTGATGCAAAGCTGCCAACAGATAGGAATGCTTTTGAAATAGCAGATTTGATTTTTAAAATTGAAAAGGTTTCTTTTTTACCGTCTCTTTTAATGATAAACTGTTCCATATTATGTTTTTTAGATAATTCAACATGGAACATGACGGTTTTGAAATATAAAAAGCCTTTGGCATACAACTATGCTTATCCTGTCGCTCTTCACCCGAAAGCCCGGATCATGTTCAGATGTGGCAGGTCTTCTGACTTGTTTCGGGTTTTGCGGCCTTCCCGGCAGTATCGCCAGTGGCAGGAGTGTGCAAACCTTTTTTTTGAAACTTACAGCTACGGGGATAGTTCCTGATTTTAACAGGATTCCCTTTTAATCCGAATATTTCGGAACCATATCGGTTGCGAAGATAGCAAAACTTATTTTTCTTTTATAATATTGCATTATGAAAAGATATGATAAATGAAAAACAAGATTCTGCTTTTTTTATTGCTGTTTTCATTTTTTTCTGAGTCATATTCTCAGGTTGATTTTGAATTTAAAAAGGATACTTCAGGCTGTTTTTTAAATAAAGATGACAAAGCTCTTATTTATGAGCTTGATTTGGCCAGGCAGGACAAAAAACTGACATCAAAGCTGTTCAGGGCTAACAATCTTACATTGGCTTATAATGTTACTATGTTGGGGTGGTTGCTTGTGGTTCCGGAAAGTATAAGTAAATGGGATATTGAAGCAAAGTTTAATATTCCTGCTATTAAAAAACAGTATATCAGTTCGTATACAAAACCACCTATTATTGACAATGATATGCTGATAGTTAATTATATTGGTCATCCTTATCAGGGAGCATATTATTATAATACGATGAGATCTCAGGGTTCGTCTGTTTTGGAATCTACTTTGTTTTGTTTTGGTCAAAGTCTGTTGTGGGAATATGGATATGAAGCAGGGATGGAACAACCAAGTATTCAGGATCTTATCACTACTCCGGTATTAGGTGCTATAAGTGGTGAATTGATTCATAGAGCTACTCTGAAAATGGGCAGAGGAGGATATAAGTGGTATGAAAAGGTTTTTGTTTGTATCTTTAACCCTTCGTTTGCTTTAAATAATAAATTGAAACCGTATGTCGCTTATTAAAGCTTATTTTGCTGATTATCACAAGCAGGGAGGCATTAAAGATCTTCTTATAATGGCATTTCCCATGATGATATCTACTGCTTGTGATGGTGTGATGACATTTACAGACAGGTTAATGCTTTCCAGAGTTGATTCTTTTCAGATGAATGCAGCTCTTGGA
>CAZFUO010000433.1:0-1689 GCA_964522065.1 uncultured Bacteroidales bacterium
CAAATACTTCTGATAATGTAAGAGATTTTGAGATCAACAGCATGAAGAAGGCCGGTTTGATAGAAGAAATTGTACCAAGATACAGAAGTACATTCTTTAATCACATTTTCAGTGGTGGCTATTCTTCAGGCTATTATGCTTATTTGTGGGCAGAAGTACTCGATGCAGATGCTTTTAATGCATTTGAAGAGAATGGCATTTTTGACAAACAGACTGCAACTTTATTCAGAAAGAATGTGCTGGAAAAAGGCGATACAGAAGATCCGATGATTTTATACAAACAATTCAGAGGAGCTGAACCTGATCCTGCTGCACTTATCAAAAGGAGAGGACTCTGAAATTTTTTGTATCTGAATTCCTTACAATAATAAAAATAATATATCTTTGCGGTTCGAAAAAAAAATACGTAACAAAATAATATTAGTAAAACGAAGTTCAAAATGCAAAACAAAGGATTTGTAAGAGTTTTTGCGATACTGCTCGCTCTCGTTTGTGCCTATTACCTGTCATTCTCTCTGGTAAACAACAGAGTAGAGAAAAAGGCAGAGAAAATGGCAATGGGCGATCAGGCAAAATTAGCCTACATTCTGGATTCATTAGAAACAGAAAAGGTTTATTTAGGAAATACCTACGCCGAATGCCGTGAGAAAGTAATCAACCTTGGTCTTGACCTAAAAGGTGGTATGAATGTTGTCCTGGAACTATCTGTTCCTGATATCATGCGATCTTTGTCAAACAACAGTAAAGATGAGACTTTTAATAAGGCTCTTGATTTGGCTACAAAGAGAATGTCTGAAAGTCAGAAGAATTATTTGGATCTCTTTGTTGAGGAATTCCGTAAATTAGATCCGGGTGCACGTTTGTCTGCAATTTTCAGTACTTTCGATATGAAAGGAAGAATTACTCCTCAATCTACAGATCAGGAAGTAATAGATGTTCTGAGAACTGAAATTGACGGTGCTATCAACAATTCATTTAACGTACTTCGTACTCGTATTGACCGTTTTGGTGTTGTTCAACCTAATATTCAAAGATTGGGTAACAGTGGTCGTATTCTTATAGAATTGCCGGGTATTAAAGAGCCTGAGCGTGTAAGAAAGCTTCTTCAGGGTTCTGCTAATCTTGAATTCTGGCAGACATATGAACTTTCTGAAATTTATGAGTCTTTGATTACAGCAAACAATGTTGTAAGAGATAGCAAAAAAGGTTTTACAGATACTTTGAAAACCGCGGTTTCTGCAGATACTACAAAAGCAGCATCAGCTGAAAAGAAACTTGAAACAGAAAGTGACAAGTTACTTTCAAAGCTTGAAACAAAAGATTCTGTTGATGTTCAAAAGCAATCTATTGAAGAATGGAGAAAAGAATATCCTTTGTTTGCTGTATTACAAATCAACCAGTCTGAAAGAGGTGTAAATCCTGGTCCGGTTGTAGGTTATGCATATGGCCGCGATACTGCTGCTGTAAATAAAATGCTTAATGACAGCAAGGTAAAAGAGGTTTTGCCTAGAGACCTTAAGTTTGTTTGGTCTGTTAATTCTATTGACAAAAAGGTTTCATTGTATGAGTTGGTTGCTTTGAAAGTAACTAATCGTGATGGTAGTCCTGCACTTGGTGGCAATGTTATTACTGACGCCAGAGATGACTTTTCACAAACATCAGGATATGCAAATGTTCATATGAACATGA
>CAZFUO010000434.1:0-1687 GCA_964522065.1 uncultured Bacteroidales bacterium
TTGCTATGGGTATCCAGGTAGCATTAGCCCGTATCGGAACTGCAATGGCACTAATCGTAACTGTACCAATAGCTAAAAATTTTAATTATATACCTGCTCCAGTTTTACTAGGAGCTGCTTTACTTTGTATAGGCTTCCTTTCTTTTATGGTCTATACAATTATGGATAAAAAACTTGACGCTGAAAAATCAGACACATTATCTTCAGAAGACGAAGAAAGCTTTAAATTGTCAGATGTCAAGGTTATACTTACTAACAAAGGATTCTGGTTAATTGCTCTATTGTGTGTCTTGTTTTATTCCTGTGTATTCCCGTTCTTAAAGTATGCTACAGACCTGATGGTAAACAAGTTTAATGTTGACATCAAGATAGCCGGAATTATACCGGGTCTTTTACCTTTTGGTACTATTCTACTTACTCCACTTTTTGGCGGTATTTATGATAAAAAGGGCAGAGGCGCTACGATTATGATTATAGGTGCATTCCTTTTGCTTTTTGTACACTTGATGTTCTCTATTCCTGTTTTAAATAACTGGGTTCTTGCAGTTGTACTTATGATTATTTTAGGGATAGGCTTTTCACTTGTGCCCTCAGCTATGTGGCCATCTGTTGCTAAAATTATTCCCGAAAAACAACTCGGAACCGCTTATGCATTAATTTTCTGGATTCAGAATATTGGTCTGATGGGAGTACCTTTTATGGTTGGAAAAGTACTTGAAAACTTCTGTAAAACTACAGCTGCTGATGGTAGTGTTTCTTATGATTATACTCTTGTTATGATATTATTCTCTGCTTTGGCTTTCCTTTCAATTCTTGTTGCTTATGCTCTAAAGAAAGAAGACAGAATTAAGGGATATGGACTTGAAAAGAAGAATGCCGTTTGATTAAAACCTGTTAGCTGATGGAAAATTCATTTTTGAATTTAGCTGAGTCACGACAAAGTGACAGAGCATATATCACAGATAAAACTGTAGAGCAGGAAAAGCTTGATTATATTTTTCAGGCAGTAAGACTTGCACCATCAGCATGTAATGCCCAACCATGGAAGTTTATAGTAGTAAATGAGGCAAACCTTAAAATGGAACTTGCTTCTGCAATTGCTGATAAAACTTTGGGAATGAATCATTTTGCATATCAGGCTCCTGTTCTTATTGTTATGGTACAAGAAAATGCCAACTTTACATCAAGAGCAGGAGGTTTTATAAAACAAAAGCATTACCCTGATCTCGATTTAGGTATAGCTGCAGCCTATCTCACTCTTGCTGCAGCAGAACAAGGTTTAGGTTCATGCATTCTCGGCTGGTTTAACGAAAAAAAGGTATGTCAGTTGCTTGACATACCTTCATCAAAAAGACCTATGCTTGTAGTAACACTGGGTTACACTAATCAGTCAATAAGAGATAAAAAGAGAAAAGAGACTAACGATATAGTCTCTTACAATAAATATTAAAATACTAATCCAACTTGAGTACTGCTAAAAACGCTTTTTGTGGCACTTCAACATTTCCAATCTGTTTCATACGCTTCTTACCTTTTTTCTGCTTTTCGAGCAGCTTTCTTTTACGACTTATATCACCACCATAACATTTGGCAGTAACATCCTTTCTTACAGCCTTCACGGTTTCTCTGGCAATAATTTTAGCACCAATAGCAGCCTGAATAGCAATATCAAATTGTTGTCTAGGTA
>CAZFUO010000435.1:0-1681 GCA_964522065.1 uncultured Bacteroidales bacterium
TGTCTGAGTTGGGTGCTGAAGATAAACCATCAATATTAATTTTTAATAAGATTGACGCTTATAATTATATTGAGAAAGAGGCTGACGATTTGACTCCACTTTCAAAAGAAAACATTACACTTGAAGAACTTAAGCAGACCTGGATGTCTAAACTTGACAGCAATTGCATATTTATTTCGGCGAAAAACCTTTCAAATATGGATGCATTAAAAACTATGGTGTATCAAAAAGTAAAAGATATTCACATTACGAGGTTCCCGTATAATGACTTCCTTTTTCAGAAATATGATGATTTAGGTGAGTGAAGTGTCTAACGTGTAAAAATAAGTTTGTCCTCTGTGGATAGTTCGAAATTGAACATATATCCTTCATAGTCAAACGCTTTAAGATATTCAGGATCTTCAATTTCATTTTCTGTTACAAATCTGGCCAGAAGTCCTCTGGCTTTTTTTGTGTAAATAGTAATGCTTTTTAGTCCGTCAGGTCTGTTTTCAAGGAAATCAACATTTATAATTCTGGCTTTTAGCTTTTTCCTGTCAATAATTTTAAAATATTCCATTGACGCAAGATTTAATAAGATGCCTGAGTTTTCTTTAAGGTCTTTATTTAAAGCATTTGTGATTTTGTTGCTCCAAAAAGAGTATAAGTCTAAATTGTCATTGGTTTTAAACTTGTCGTTGAGGTCAAGTCTGTAAGGTTGAATCAGGTCGAAAGGCTTTAAAATGCCATACAAACCTGAAAATAACCTAAGCTTTTTCTGCATAAATGAGAAATGTTCTGATGCAATACTACCTGCGTCGAGTCCATGAAAAGCCTCTCCGTTAAAAAGCATAACAGCTTGTGATGAGTTTTCAGGAGTGAATGGCCTATGCCATTTAGAAAACCTTTCTGCATTAATCTTAGCAAGCTCAATATTTATTTTAAGCAATTCAGATAAAGATATTACAGAAAGCTTTCTTATTGACTTAACTAGTTGTTCGCTCTCAGATAGAAATAGAGGCTGAGTGCTAGTATCTGAAATGTTATGAGTGTTTTCTTTTTGAAGTTTGGCTGGTGATAGTACTATTATCATGGCATTTTTCTAAAAGTTGTTTCTTATACAAAGTTAAAATATTATTCACCATACACGCTAAATTTGTATCTTTGCATTGCACATAAAATTTATAAAATCATGGCTGTACCTCCATTTAAATATCAGGATCCATTTCCGGTTGGAAAGGATAAAACTGAATACTATTTGCTTACAAAAGAACATGTTTCAGTTTCAAATTTTGAAGGAAAAGAAGTTCTTAAAGTTACTGATGAGGGTTTAACTTTGCTTGCCAATACTGCAATGCGCGATGTTTCTTTTTTACTGCGTCCTGCTCATCAGAAACAAGTAGCTGCTATATTGAGCGATCCTGAAGCAACAGAGAACGATAAATTTGTAGCACTAACAATGCTCAGAAATGCAGAAATATCAGCTAAAGGCGTTTTGCCATTCTGTCAGGATACAGGTACTGCAACTGTATTTGCCAAAAAAGGCAATCAGGTGTGGACAGACGGAAATGACGAAGAGGCCTTATCTTTAGGCATATACAAAACATATACAGAAGAAAATTTGAGATACTCTCAGACTATTCCTCTAGATATGTACAATGAGAAAAACTCAGGTTGCAACCTACCTGCCCAAATTGATATT
>CAZFUO010000436.1:0-1677 GCA_964522065.1 uncultured Bacteroidales bacterium
ATTGTTTCATCTAATTTTCAGACTGGCATTGCCGGTCTTATGTGCTAAACACTAATAACTTAAAACTATTCAATTGCATATAAAGGTATGTTTGTGAACCATGATTCTTCTTTATAATCAGTTAAGGATGTTTTGATTGCCTTTTTAGAAGAATATTTCTCGCAAAATAACTTGAAGCTTTTGGATTTAGTATTCTCACCTGATTTCACTTCAATAGGTATAACTTCACCTGCATCTTGTATAATAAAATCAACTTCAGATGTACTTCTTTCATTAGTCCAGTAGCCAATACACCTCTCGCTACATAATTTAAGTTGCTGCATAACATACTGTTCCGTTAATGCTCCTTTAAATTCCGTAAATATTGTATCTCCTTCAATTATAGTTTTAACATTCAAACCTGACATTGCACCAAGCAATCCAACATCGTGTAAAAACAACTTAAATACTGATAAGTCCTGATATGCAGAAAGAGGAAGCCCTGGTTTTGTCACTCTGTGAGATTTTAACAATAATCCACAATCTACTAACCATTGTATGGCTAACTCATAATCTTTTGCTCGCGAACCCTCTCTTATTACTCCATACACAAACTTTTTATTTTCTTTTGCAAGTTGTGAAGGAATACTTTGCCATACCATTCGTATCCTTGGAACCACTTCTATTGGAGCATGTTTTGAAAAATCACCTTCGTATGAGTTTAGAATTCTATTTTGAATTCTACGTACAAGTTGCCAATCTTTGGTTTGTATAAATGCATCTACAACCTCAGGCATACCACCAATATAGAAATAATACCTCAAATACTCTTTTAGTTTCTCTGAAAATATAGAGACTATACTCCAGTTCTTTAATTTAATTGCTTCTGATAGTGATTGTTCATTAATTGAAATTAAAAATTCTGAAAAAGATAATGGTCTTAAGTCCATGAAATCAACCTTGCCTACAGGAAATGAAATATGACTATGCAATCCCATTCCTAATAATGATCCTGCTGCAATAATATGGTATTGTGGTGCGTTTTCGCAAAAGTATTTTAGTGATGTGAGGCCTCTCTCAGCTGATTGTATTTCATCAAAAATAATTAATGTATCTTCGTGAGATATTGAAATATGTGAATATATTTCAAGTACTGTGATAATTCTATCTATATCAAAGTCGTTAACAAATAAATTTTGTAGAGTTTGCACTTCCTCGAAATTAACATATACCATTTTTTTATATGATGTTCTGCCAAACTCTTGCAAAAGCCATGTTTTACCAACCTGACGTGCTCCTCTAACAATTAATGGTTTCCGAAATTTATCTTCTTTCCACCTTATTAAATCACTTAGTTTTTCTCTATACATATTTATCCTGATAATAATTGCTCAAATATACACTTTTATCAAGATATAATTGTAGTTTCAGTACACTTTTATCAAGAAAAGTCTTTAGTTTTTAGTGATAAGTGTTTAGTTTTTAGTGGCTGGGGCGAGAGGAAGATGTTAATGTCAGGCGCTGCGCTAAATGCCAACGAAAAGCCGGTGGCTTTTCTAAATGCCAGGCGGCTGCGCCTAAACGCCGAACGCTACGCTAACGCCGGACGCTGCGCTTAATGCCAGAAGCTGGGCTAAATGTCTGAAGCTGGGCTAAATGTCTGAAGATGTAGTAAATCTTTGACGATGTACTAAATGC
>CAZFUO010000437.1:0-1669 GCA_964522065.1 uncultured Bacteroidales bacterium
AAGGAAATTGTGTTTTAATTTGCTGATTAATTTGTCTTATTTCTTCGGAGCATACGACCGAAAAATCCTTTCTTGCATCATCGGGCAATTTATAAAGACCTCTTTCAACTCTAACTAGTTGCCCCGATTTTAAAAGGCGGTTTAGTTGTTCAGAAAGAATTCCAGAAGAGCCAATTTGATCCTGACTTCTCAAGTTGGCAATTAACTCTTTACGCGTAAACACCTTATATTTAAATGCAAAATCTAATATATCGTTAGTTGTAACCATATTGCATAATATGAGGGTAAATATATCACAATTCCGGCAAAAAACAATCTTTATTGCCAAAAATGTGATAAAACAGAAAAAACCACTGTAAACACTAAGCTTACAGTGGTTTTTACGATTTCAATCCTTTTTATAACCTTATTTTACTTCTTCGAAATCTACATCAGTAACGTTATCTGTTCCGGATTTAGCCTGACCTGATTGTTGCTGGCCACTAAAATCTTGTGGGCCGCCCTGTGGGCCCGGTTGAGCACCACCCTGAGCACCTGCCTGATTGTACATTTCCTGTGACGCTGCCTGAAATACACTGTTAAGTTCGGCAGTAGCAGCATCAATTGCAGCTACATCCTGAGCTTTGTGAGCTTCTTTCAGTTTATTCAAAGCATCCTGAATTGGTACTTTCTTATCTGCAGGAAGTTTATCACCAAGTTCTTCAAGCTGTTTTTCAGTCTGGAAAATCAAACTGTCAGCATGATTTAATTTATCAATTTTTTCTTTTTCAAGTCTGTCAGCTTCGGCATTAGCAGCAGCCTCATCCCTCATTCTCTTAATTTCTGCGTCTGTAAGACCACTTGAAGCTTCGATTCTGATACTTTGTTGTTTTCCAGTAGCTTTATCTTTTGCAGATACATTAAGAATACCATTTGCATCAATATCAAAAGTTACTTCAATTTGAGGAGTACCACGTCTTGCAGCAGGTATTCCATCAAGGTGGAAACGGCCAATAGTTTTATTATCTTTAGCCATAGATCTTTCACCCTGGAGAATGTGAATTTCTACCGAAGGCTGGTTATCAGCCGCAGTTGTAAACACTTCTGACTTTTTGGTAGGAATAGTAGTGTTAGACTCAATAAGTTTGGTCATTACACCACCCATGGTTTCGATACCTAAAGAAAGTGGAGTAACATCAAGTAAAAGAACGTCTGTTACATCACCTGAAAGAACCGCGCCTTGTATAGCTGCTCCCACTGCAACAACCTCATCAGGATTAACACCTTTTGAAGGAGCTTTGCCAAAGAATTTTTCAACCAATGCCTGAATTGCAGGAATACGTGTAGAACCACCTACCAAAATAACTTCGTCAATATCACTAGCTGTAAGGTTTGCATCTGAAAGAGCTTTGCGGCATGGTTCGATAGTAGCCTGAATATATTTATCAGCAAGCTTCTCGAACTGAGCACGACTTAGATTTTTAACAAGGTGCTTTGGAATACCGTTTACAGGCATAATATATGGCAGGTTGATTTCTGTTGAAGTTGAGCTTGACAACTCAATTTTTGCTTTTTCAGCAGCTTCTTTCAAACGTTGCAAAGCCATTGGATCTTTACGAAGATCTATACCTTCTTCCCTGTTGAACTCTTCAGCCAACCAGTCGATAATAACCTGATCAAAGTCATCACC
>CAZFUO010000438.1:0-1647 GCA_964522065.1 uncultured Bacteroidales bacterium
AATTTGAGATACTCTCAGACTATTCCTCTCGATATGTACAATGAGAAAAACTCAGGTTGCAACCTACCTGCCCAAATTGATATTATGGCAGGTCATGGTGATGAGTATAAATTTTTGTTTATTGCAAAAGGGGGAGGCTCGCAAAATAAAACCTACCTTTTTCAGGAAACAAAAGCTTTGCTAAATCCTGCCACTCTTGAAAAATTTCTTGTAGAGAAAATGAAATCTCTCGGAACCGCTGCTTGCCCGCCATACCATATTGCATTTGTAATTGGCGGAACCTCTGCAGACCAGACTGTTAAGACTGTTAAACTTGCTTCTACAAAGTACTATGATGAATTGCCAACCACAGGAAACGAGTGGGGTCAGGCTTTCAGAGATATTGAGTTGGAAAACAAGATGCTAAAAGAAGCTCAAAACATTGGGCTCGGTGCTCAGTTTGGAGGCAAGTATCTGGCTCATGATGTAAGAATTATAAGATTACCAAGACATGGTGCTTCATGCCCTGTTGCTATGGCGGTCTCTTGTTCTGCCGACAGAAACATTTTGGCTAAAATCAATAAAGACGGTATCTGGGTTGAGAAAATGGAAAGTAATCCCGGTCAATACATACCTGAAGAGTTAAGAAAGGCAGGAGAGGGAAATGTGGTTAAAATCGATTTAAATCAGCCTATGCCCGAAATTTTAAAAGAGTTATCAAAGTATCCGGTTTCAACCAGATTGTCATTAAACGGCACGATAGTGGTTGGCAGGGATATTGCTCATGCTAAACTAAAGGAGAGACTTGATGCAGGTGAAGATTTACCTCAATATATTAAAGATCACCCAATTTATTATGCAGGGCCTGCAAAAACTCCTGAAGGTTATGCTTGCGGATCTATGGGCCCGACTACAGCAGGTAGAATGGACTCATACGTCGATTTATTCCAAAGTAAAGGAGGAAGTATGATAATGCTTGCAAAAGGGAACCGCTCACAGCAAGTAACAGATGCCTGCAAAAAGTACGGCGGTTTTTATCTGGGTTCTATTGGTGGTCCGGCTGCAGTATTAGCACAGGAAAATATTAAGAGTATAGAATGTATTGAGTATCCTGAATTGGGTATGGAAGCAATATGGAAAATTGAAGTTGTTGATTTCCCCGCTTTTATACTTGTTGACGACAAAGGAAATGACTTTTTCAAACAATTAAAACCTTTGTGTCATCTGTCTTAATCAGATTTCAATTGATTAATTAAAGAGGCTGTCTTAAAATAAAAATGAGGCAGCCTCATTTTCTATATTTCCCTTCGTCAATATCTTCCATAATACTAAGATAGCTGGAGTATCTTGATTGACTGATTGTCTGATTTTCTACAGCTGCCAGCACTGCACAACCCGGTTCGTGAATATGAGTGCAGTTATTAAACCTGCAATTTTCAGAGGCTTTGAAAATTTCCGGAAAATAATGACCGGTTTCTTCACGTTTCATATCAATAGTACCAAAACCTTTTATGCCGGGAGTATCTATAATAAATCCGCCGGTTTCGATTTCAAACATTTCTGAAAAGGTTGTTGTGTGCATTCCTTTATGATGTGATTCTGATACTATACCGGTTCTGGCTTTGTATTTTGGGTCGATTGCATTTACAATTGTAGATTTGCCAACAC
>CAZFUO010000439.1:0-1642 GCA_964522065.1 uncultured Bacteroidales bacterium
TTCTTCTGCAGATCGCTTCATTGGCACCTGAGAAGGATTATTGTAATCAACATCGACAAAAGACTCTGTCTGGAACACCATAACTTCAAAATCTTCCCACGACTTAACTCTTACTTTTACAGACATTTCAGAATTTGCTGGTATTTCAGTTAACATAAGACCATAGACTCTGACTTTTCTGGCCTCACCATTAATAGTATCATATTTAAAGTAATATGGCACATCCTTTTTGAGGTCATTATAAACGTTTTGCGCAAAAGGTTTTGGAAAATCAAAATTCACATTCTGAAAATCAACATCTACAGAATCTCCGTCTGGTGTAACTATCCAGATAATCCTTGACAAAGCATCTACATTACCGCGGTTTCCAAAAGAAACAGTATATGTCTGCCATCTGCCAAACAGAGCTTTATCACGTCCCTGAACATCAGCCCAAACATCTGGCAGAACGGCCTCTTCAACTAGAAATGCTTCGGGCAAAACCATTTCTGTTTCACCAACATTTTGTACCACAACATCCCAACGTCCCAGTTCAGCCTGATACAAGTCAAATCTAACCTCAACATCGCCAGGTGTAATCAATCTTTCACCTGTAGCTTCAATAGTTTTGTTGCCCTTTCTTAGTTTCACCTGTAGACCTTCTTTCAGACCTCCAGCGTTAACTTTTGCAGTAACCTTTCCACCATTTCCACCTCTGTCTGTTACAATACTTTGAATACCCCTTACAGATGCAAAACCAAATGTCGAGTCTTCACCAGCTTCATTCTTAACTAACAGTTTTATTTTATAATAACCGGGAGTAAGGTAAGAATGAGTAGGATGCATTTTTGAAGAGATAGTGCCATCTCCTAAATCCCATGTTGCAGATGCAGCATTTAGAGATTCATTATTAAGATATATTGTAGACAGGTTTTGAATTGCGTTTAACCTGGCTGTTGGAACAGGTAAATAATCGGTAGTCAAAATATAGTGACCAAAACCTGAATACCTGTGAATCTTAAGGAAATAATCAGTTTCTGCCTGCAAATTTAAAACCTTCATAGACCTGGTTGTATCGTAACCGGCAGTATGGCTTTGAATTCTGGTTGTAGAATCAGGTCCGTATAAATACAATTCATGCACCAATGACTTGTTAACATCCACCTTAAAGGTAACTATACCAGGTCTGGGTAATCTTATTTTATAATAATCATCTGTGTCTAACGGGTCACCAACTTTGTGAAAAAAACCCATATGACCTGTAACAGAGTCGCCAACATTAAATCTGATAGCGTTAGAAGGTTTATTATTAGGTTCTTTGTCGTTAGCATATTCATCAGGTATAAAATCATACTTCAAATCATACCAGCCATAATTACTATATCTCGGTACTTTTAAATAATAAATACCTGCAGCAATATCATTTACTTTAAGATTAAAATTATACCTCCACGCATTTGAAGTTGTTCTGTAATATAATGTATCATCTACTCCTGAATGTAAACTCACATTATCAATTTGCAACGTACTGTCAGTTAAAATTGAAAAATTAATTGTGCCATTACCAGGTACAACAACTTTATACCAATCTGTATCATCAGTTTTACTCTTATTGGAATATTTATAGCCTAAATGTCCTGAAACTGTTTTTCCGTTTTCGAGT
>CAZFUO010000440.1:0-1638 GCA_964522065.1 uncultured Bacteroidales bacterium
ATCTATCATATTTAAAGATGATGATGGTAAAATCTACTCATATTGGGGAACATGGGTTCACTATAATAAGGGATATGCTGTAGGCCAACTTGATAATAAATCGATGGGGCAAATGAAAGAATCTGTAAATATACCTCTTAATCAAACCCCTGAGCCTTTTGAAGCTGCTTACATGTTAAAAAGAAATGGAAAATACATTTTAATGTATTCGGGAGCTTCTTGCCACGACGAAACCTACAATGTAAGATATTCTTACTCTGATAGTCCTTATGGCCCTTTTAAGCCAGGTGCAAACAATCCTGTTCTTTCAACAAATTCAGACGGTTCGGTTCATGGCCCCGGGCATCATTCTGTATTGAAAAACAATAATGATTATTACATTGTATATCACAGACATGACTATCCTTTTACCAGAGGTGGAATGTCCAGGCAGGTATGTATAGATAGTCTTATTTTCGAGAATGACAGTACAATAAGAAAAGTCATTCCATCACATAAGGGTATTGTAAATTTTATCAAATCTGATACTCCCGAAGATCTGGCATTTGGGGCCAAAACTTTGTCATCTTCAAGTTACCATCTTAAATCTTTGCAGTATGATTATATGTATCAGTCTTCTTATGCTGTTGACAATAATAATGCAACCATGTGGAAGGCAGTCGATAATACTTTCCCACAACATCTTACTATTGACCTTGGCAGAGTAAAAAAAGTTGGTAGGATTGCTACTCAGTTTGAATTTGCCAGTTACTATTACATGTATAAAATTGAGTATTCAAAAGATGGAAAAGCCTGGTCTGTTTATGCTGATAAATCTTCAAATCGCACCGCAGGTAGCCCAATGCTTGACGACAAATATGTAAGTGCCAGATATTTTAAACTGACTATACTTGGTACTGAAAAAACAGGTTTAATGGCTGCTGTCTGGAACATTAAAATTTACGAAGACATTTACGATCTTCCATTAATGTTAAAAAACAAACCTTCTTCAGAAGGGCCTGGTGCTGTTACAAAAAAGGAAATGCTTGTTGAGTTTGATGTAAAAAACATTTCTGAAAAAGACGGGGCGAGTATTATTCCAAATACAGGAACCCTTGGCGGTATTTTTACTATGAATGGAGAAGTTTCGGTCGGCAAAGATGAAAATGGAATTAAAGCAGTTAAGTTTGTAAAAGGCGAACTTTTGCTGGACAAAGCTGTTCCCGAAAGACTGGCCTGGAATGGATCGTTTACAGTTGCAACCTGGGTAAAAAATCCGACTGTCGAAAAAGAAGGTGAATGTCTGGCTTCGTGGTGTAACAGACGTATTCATGGATTGGCAAACTCTTATAATGCATTGTTTTACAACAGCAGCGGACATGGTGCAATGGCTCATCTTGACGGACATTTCGATATGAGGTATAAGAAATTACCTTCAGAGAACCAATGGCATCATATAGTTGTTACATTTGATGGTGTGGTCGAAAAAGTTTATGTTAACGGCATTCTGGACAATTCTCAAAACATGACTCTTGCATCTGCAATAGAAAGAGCTAAAATAAGAATAGGTGCATCAGATTCGAGAGAGTATTTTTCGGGATTCATGTCTTCATTGAGAATGTATGATTATGCTCTCACTGATGCTCAATTAATTAAACT
>CAZFUO010000441.1:0-1635 GCA_964522065.1 uncultured Bacteroidales bacterium
CATTATGACCAAATTCATGAAGAGCAATATTGTAACCTTTATAATCCATGCCACCAGGCTGAAGTCTTGTTCTTAAATGAGCAACATCAGTCTTAGTTTGAGCACCCCATGCATGTCCTGAGCCTCTGGAATTATCAACTACAACTTTCGATCCGATAAATGCAGCATCAGTAGCAGGAAATCCCAGATTAGTCAAAATGCCAGGCATAGCTTTTTCGAATGATTTTGTATCTGGATACAAAGCTTTAGTTTTTGCACTCATTTCATCTTCAGGTATCGAGCTTCTCGACTTAAACCCGTCATACCATATATCAAAGGGCATAAGATCTCTGCCCAATCTGTTTTTTATAAGATTTGCAACCTCTTCAACCTGTGGTGAACTGACCAAATCAGTAAATATTTTTTCGATATTATCTGCTGAAACCTCCATATCCCTGTCAAATGCCCTGTGAATAGCTGTAGGATAACTTTTACAGTAAGGATCCAGGTTTTTCATAGCCTTAAATGCTGCCAACAGTCTTTCATACCTTATATTAGCTTCAGGTTCAACAGCAACTTCCTTATTTCCATCAATAACCTTATTTGAAATAGGCTTCCAGTTAACCTCATTATTATTAATTATATTAGCAGGAATAGTTTGATTAATTATATGCTTCATTACCACATATATCATTACCTGTTTTTCAAAACCACTGTCCTTGTCTGCATAGTTTGCTTTAAGTTCATCTCTCAAACCCCAATGTGAAATTAAAGACATGCCATCAGAAAACAACTTTCTGTTATCTTCAGATCTTAACATATCCATCTTTATATTATAGTTGGAAATATAATTCTCAGTTTTTGCAAGCTCCAGAGCAAGTGCCTGATTTAATTCAGCCGGTATTCTCGATGTAAACAAATCTCCTAGTCTGGCATAAGCCCACTCTGTTCTTGACCATTTTTCACCTTTAACATTTTTGTCTTCTAAAGAATAAAACGGGAAATTCAATAAAATCTTGAAGGCAATTTTAGAATTAAACATATCATCCGCAAAATGAGCATATGGGTCCATAGCCCCGAAATCCTCGTCAATTTTTGTATAATCATCACCCACAAGCTGAACAGGCTCTTTCAAACCCAGGCTTATCTTATTATAATTACCGTATATAATTTCAAGGTTTCTCTGTACACTTTCAAACAATTTCGCTTTTTCTTCGTCAGTCTTTGCAAAATTCTCAACACAGAAATCCATAAACTCACTTTCACTACCATCATTACTATTCCAAAACCCTGCCGCGTTTCTGACTCCCATATTTATTAGCGCCGTATCAACAATATTTGACTTCGCTAAAACCAAATCTATAGTCTGCTCTATAGTCTTTTCGCTGATTGAACTCATTTTATTTTCACTTTTTTTAGTTGTGCAAGCCGTAACGATAACGACTGCGACCAGTAATAAAATTCCTTTTTGCATAGTAGTAATAGTTTTAAGATGTGAAAGTACATTTTTTTTTGCATCCTAACTACCCCTTTACTAGCCTTTTGCCAAAAACTTTTAAAAAAGTCTGTAATTTTCTTTGTGAAAAGTTTGGATGGTATCAAAAAAGCTTCTACTTTTGCACCCGCTTTCCAGACATACAGCAGCCTTGTGAAACC
>CAZFUO010000442.1:0-1629 GCA_964522065.1 uncultured Bacteroidales bacterium
GTTAATGGACAGAATCTTCTATTTGTACAAGTAAAAAAAATGGCATATTTCTCTATCACAGAGCAATATGCCACTACATAAAACGAGGGAAATCTTATAAGAAATACTAACGCTGTTTCAATTTAATTTTTAATTCTTTTGACTGGTCTTCTTTAACCTCAACCAATTGCTCTTCGTATGATATCATACTTGCTGTCAATTTAGCAGTACCTTTTGAAATATTTTTAATTGAGAAGTTTCCTTCTAAATCTGTATAGATTTTTTGACCGT
Organism: uncultured Bacteroidales bacterium; assembly: GCA_964522065.1. GTDB lineage: Bacteria > Bacteroidota > Bacteroidia > Bacteroidales > UBA1402 > UBA8389. Next base: position 271 of record CAZFUO010000442.1, read on the forward strand.
TGTACGACAAACATACTCCAGCTAACACCTCTGAAGTATTTTCATCAAGCACTTTTCCTGTAATAATGTTTTCAGTTACGGTTTCTGAAGAGACCAAATTATTTAAAGCAGCAGCTGCAGGTTCAGGACTTGCAACAGGTTCGGGTGATGATACTGGTGCAGCAAATGTCACAACAGAAAGCATAACTGCAAATAGTAATAAAGTAGTTCTTTTCATCTTCTTAAAAATTTATACCGCAAAGTAACGCTGTTGATGTTTCAGGAATATTTCTAATCAAATACAAAGCATTTAAATCAGTATGACTTTTCAGAAATAAGCTTACCCTTTTCATCCCACATATACCAGGTGCCAACTTTTTTTCCTTTTGAGTACTGCATTTCATACCTTTTTATTCCATTGTCATCCCAAACCATCCAAAGTCCATGTTTTTTTCCATCCAGATATTCAGCCTGCTCTTTTAACATGCCGCTTTCATTATATGAACGCCAGATGCCATTAAATATACCATTGTGATATGAACGTACTTCTTTAATTCTTGCATTTCTAAAATATACAACATAAGGACCTTCAGGCTTTCCTTCTTTTATAAACATCTCCAGTTCAAGATCACCAGTTTCATAATATGATCTGTAAAAGCCAGTATAAAGATTTGTCTGAGATTTATCAGTGAAATAAAGCCCGTCACTTTCAACAGGAGCTTTATCTTTTTCAGGAATCATATTAATCCCTTTATCTATATTTTCAGATTGACTAATTCCAATTATTGGAACAGCAACCAACACTAGTGAAAAAACTATCTCAATAAATCTCTTCTTCATATTGTTTTAATTGTAGAGAACCACATACCCCGCCGGGCATGCAGTTCTCCGGTGGAAACTACTCTTGCGAATGGTTTTGTTTTATAGATAACCTTAATTTCTGGTTGTAAAAGTAACTGTAACATATTTATAGTCTAAGTCTATAAAGCTACATTTTTATTACATAGATAATACAGAGATATTTGATTATAGAAATAACAGTGCAGTTCTGTACACCAGAAAGGCTGTTACCCATGCAAGTACCAGTGTGAAAACCACCTCAAAGAGAGCCCATTTCCAGCCACCGGTTTCGTGTTTAATTGCAATAATTGTTGCAATACAGGGGAAGTAAATCAAAACGAAGACCATTAACGACAGGGCTACAGCCATATTAAAAACCGGACTGCCATCAGAATACGTTGCAGCTTTCATTCTGGATGGTAAGCCTGCATCGTCTTCGCTACCGGTATAAAGCACAGATAATGTACTTACCACAATTTCTTTAGCAGCAACACCTGACACTATCGAAACGCCTATTTTCCAGTCAAATCCTAATGGTTG
>CAZFUO010000443.1:0-1618 GCA_964522065.1 uncultured Bacteroidales bacterium
CACGATGACCTTTAGCGCATCTACATGGCATTTAGAAAAGCCAAAGGCTTTTCGTCTGGCATTTAGCGTAGCGCCTGGCATTAAGCGCAGCGTCTGGCATTTAAGCGAAGCCGCCTGGCATTAAAACCATCATCTTCCCGCCCCCACTAAACACTAAAAACTAAACACTAAAAACTAACCACTAAAAACTAACCACTAAAAACTAATCTTTCCTCCCGATCCCAAATAAAACCCCGGATGAGGTGGTTGATTGTATGCTACGTTTTGCCATGCAATAGCGAGTCTGTATTGAGGGTCGTGCATTAAAGTTACCAGTTTGTAATCTGTTGGTATGGTCGTTGTAAATATCCTAAGTTCTTTTCTGTTGACATTGCTAAGTACGACTTCTTCTCGCCAGTCGCCAAACAAATCGGCACTTAAGTTTGGAGTTGCCTTGGTTCCGTTAATTGAAGTACAACTATCTGCTCTGAATATTTCAACATCTTTGGATGCCTCAAAGTCCCACTTGGTGATGTAGTTTTTGTCGAGCAATTCTCTGATTAAATCACCATCCCACCAGATGGCGAAATTGCAGGATCTTGGTTGTTTATCGCTGATTTTAACACCCTTTGCTGAGTATAAACCACCTGAAGCTACGCTCCAGCATTCGTAACCGGCATATCTTGGATCGATGTCTGCACACATACCTCTGCCAACATCAAATGTAGCTGGTAGGCCCCAGATAAGTTCTCCGGTTTTTGCATCTCTGAAATGACCAGCTGCAACTTTAGATGCTGCTCTTACATCTTCGTGTACCTGAAATACTTCCAGGCCTGGTCTTTCCGGGTCAAGATCTGAACAATGCATAGCATCACCATGTCCGAAACCAGTTGAATATAAGCCCTTTCCATCATGATCTATAGAACATGCTCCATAAACAATCTCGTCGAAACCATCCTGGTCAACATCTGCAATACTTAGTGAGTGGTTGCCCTGTCCGCTGTATTTTTCATTTCCAGGAGTTCCGTCATAGCTGTCAAACATCCATCTTTTAGTAAGTTTGCCGTTTCTCCAATCCCATGCAACAAGAGTTGCTCTGGTATAATATCCTCTGCACATAATGGCCGATGGTAGCATGCCGTCAAGGTAGGCAACCCCGGCAAGATATCTCTCACTTCTGTTTGCATTTTTATCTCCCCATAATCCTTCAGCACCTCTGTCAGGAATGTAATTTGTTGTTGCAAGTGCTTTGCCGGTTTTACCCTCAAATACAGTAAGGTATTCGGGCCCATCAAGAATTCTTCCTGCAAGTGGATTACTGTCGCCTCTTGGTCTTTGTTGCATTGTATTAGTTGTAGGACGTGGTCCTTGCTGATCTACAGGGGGTCTTGGTATAGATTGCCTGCCTGCCCATGGGTCCATAATTCCGTTAGAGGTTTTTGTTCTCCAGTCTGCATTTGGATCTCCTATAATATTACCTAATCCATCCTTTGTTCCGTCAGCCGTTTTGCATATCATTTCTGCTTTACCGTCTCCATCAAAGTCGTAAACCATAAACTGAGTATAGTGAGCACCTTCTCTGATGTTTGTACCAAGATTTATTTCCCAAAGCATGGTGCCATCCAGTTTGTATGCCTGA
>CAZFUO010000444.1:0-1610 GCA_964522065.1 uncultured Bacteroidales bacterium
AAACCCGTATTTCAAATATTTGGGATGAGTGGTTTTTGCGGTTTTGAGGTTAATGTTTGGTGGTTAGTTTTTTGCCGAGTTTGATGAATTTGAGTTCAAATTTGTTGTAGGAAATAATGGCGGTTGTGATGGTGAATGTAATAACTGTTAGGTAGAGCAGAATGTCTGATTGGAGATTTAATTTTTTGAACAGGAATGTTATGTAGATGCATGCAACGGGATGTATCAGGTAAACTCCGTAGGTTGCTATACCAAATGTTTCAAGGGGTTTGCTTAAAATGTCGGGTAGGTTTATTCTCATTTTATAAAAACCTAGTACTATCATAAATGAGAGAGCAACAAATATTAATCTTCCTGTGCCTGATACTATTGAAATTTGATTTCCATTATAGGGTAAAAAGCAAAATAATGCTACTGCTGAAACCAACATTAAGGTATTTGTTTTTGATTTAATCTCTATGTCCTTGAAATTATAATAGATAGCTATACCCATAACATATAGAAAGAAGTTGTTAAATGGATTTACGTATGTGGTCCATTGATTTGCCAGGCTTTTATTTGGGTCTAAAAGGAAGAATGCGAAGTAAATACCTACCATTATTGTAAATGCAAAAAAGGTGTTTCCTATCCATTTTCTTTTATTGTAAAGTGTAAAAACCAGGGGGGAAAGAGCGTAGTAGAGCATTTCATTTCCGATTGACCATGCGCCGGTTGCTATATATGATGCGGGTTTGATAAATCCGAAAAGGGTGGTGATGTTAATTATAAATTTGTAATAATCAAATTTATCGAAACCCTGAAAGTCAGGCCATAATGTAAGTATGCATACAATCCATAACAGAGGCCAGATTCTGAATATTCTTCTTGTGAAAAATGAAACCGCTGATTTATATGAGTTTATAAAACTATGATAAACTATGGCCATGCTCAATCCGGATAAAACAAAAAAGATGGAAACTCCATACATACCAAGCCTTCCTAAGGGTGTTGACGAGTCAAGTGGAGTGAATATCCAGAAATTGAGATGATAGAACATTATAGATAACGCCATTAAGCCTCTAAGCCAGTCTAGTGTCTCAATTCGTTCGTTTTTCATGAAATATTTTTATAAAAATAAGGGGGCAAAGGTAACCATTTATACAAAAAACACACAAAATGTCAATTTTTTTATTGCTTAATCGTTTGAAATGTGTCGATTATTAGTTTACTTTGTAGGTACATGAGCACAGGACAGTACAGTGCAATAGTACTTTAACTTATATATACCATGGTTATGAACTGCTATAGAAAGACACTACGCGGGATATTCTTATTGTTTGCTGTTTTATTGAGTTTATCAGTTACAGCACAATCTACATTTAATGTATCGGGAAAAGTTACAGATGAGACAGGTGAGGCCCTCATTGGTGCATCTGTGTTTTTAAGAAGTGCAAAACTGGGAACAGTCACAGATATTAATGGAAATTATTCATTAAATCTTACAAACCGACAGGCTACAATTGTGGTTTCATATTTAGGATTCGTAACACAGGAAATACCTGTTGAAGGCAGAAACGTTATTAATGTGACTCTTCGTGAGCAAAACAACACTATGAATGATGTTGTTGTAA
>CAZFUO010000445.1:0-1584 GCA_964522065.1 uncultured Bacteroidales bacterium
AGGGCGGCGCTAGCGACTTTGCAGCGGCTGACAGCAGGGCGGCGCTAGCGACTTTGCAGCGGCTGACAGCAGGCAGGCGGTTGGTTTTAGTTTATTACAGGCACCATTCGCAGGATTCTGATTTACTTTCAATTTCGATTGTAGAGTGTTGAACTCCGATTTCTTTTAAAATATTATGAGCAGTTGAGCGTAAGGCTTGCTGCTCTTCTTTTTTTATGTCGTCTTTTACAATCAAATGTACTGTGAGAATGGTGTATTCACTGTCTAGTGACCATATGTGCAAATCGTGAAGACCGGAAACGTTTGGCAAATTCATTAGTGCTGAAGTTATATCCTGCTCATTTACATCTGTAGGTTTTCCTTGTAGAATTATTCTGAGAGCACTTTTCAGGTTTCGATATACGTTGAAAATTATGTATACTGAAATACCTACTGACAATATCGGATCTATTACCGGCAAATCGAAAATCATCATAATAACGCTTCCAATAAGTACTGCGACCCATCCTAATACATCTTCCAACATGTGTAAGGAAACAACTCGTTCGTTTAGGCTGTCACCCTTTTTAAGCCTGATTACTGCTATTCCGTTAACAATTATTCCCAATATTGCCAATAGAAACATTCCGCGAGAATCGGTTTCGGCGGGAGTAAAAATTCTTTTTGTGCTTTCGTATAATACAAAGATTGATCCTGTTAATAAAATCACTGAGTTAATTATAGCGCTTAAAATTGTAAATCGTTTATAGCCATAGGTATATTTGTTGTCGGGTTTTTTTCTGGAAATTTTTTGCATGTACCAGGCCAGCCCTAGTGAAATGCTATCACCCAGATCGTGAAGGGCATCAGAAAGTATTGCGACGCTGTTTGTAAGCAATCCCCCTGCAAACTCAATAATGCTAAAGAGTAAGTTTAAGAAAAAGGCAATTGCAATATTCTTGCCTGATGTATTTTGATGGTTGTGATTATGGTCGTGATTATGGGCGTGCGACATTTGAAGTTTTTTTGCAAAGATAGTGAATGAGCGGTTTCGATTTATGAATATTTTTGAAAAGTTAGTATGAGTGCGGTTTCGATATTTTGCATTTTTATGTATTTTCGTGTAATTTTTAAATTATACTTAAATGATAATTATAGGTATTGCAGGTGGCACAGGATCGGGAAAAACTACTGTTGTAAAAAAGTTAATGGAAAACTTGCCGGTCGGAAATGTCGCTGTTATTCCGCAGGATTCTTATTACTTTGATAGTAGCCATATTCCTGTTGAAGATAGAAAAAATATTAATTTTGACCATCCGAATTCTATCGAATGGGATTTATTAGTTCATCATATTCAAGAACTTAAAGCCGGAAGAGAGATTAGACAGCCGAAGTATTCATATATTACTTGTACTAGATCGGAAGAGACGGTTCTTGTGAAACCTGAAAATGTTATAATTATTGAAGGGATTTTGATCTTGTCTCAGGAGGCTTTAAGAAATGAAATGGATTTGAAGATTTTTGTTGATGCTGATTCTGATGACAGGTTGATTAGAGTTATCCGAAGGGATGTTGTGGAGCGAGGTAGAACACCTGAAATGGTTC
>CAZFUO010000446.1:0-1573 GCA_964522065.1 uncultured Bacteroidales bacterium
GGAGTCATGGATGACTAATGTGCCATTGTATTCGATTAAAGCTTATTTTTGATTGGTGTTTTCGGAAAAGTAAATAGCTTAGGGGATATTATTTCCTTAGTCCAGTCTGCAAGAAATGATGGTATATGAACGGTTGATTCGTTTACTTTAAGATTGTTCATGGAGTATCTTATTTTTAATTCGGGATGGAATTTGGCTGAATAGACTGAAAGGCTTTTACCGCTAATTCTGTTTTCTGATTTGACTTCAATAGGTATGATTTTTGTACCTTGTTGAATTATAAAGTCTATTTCTGCGCGGTTTTCTGAGCTCCAGTAATATGGAAGTCCATCTGTTTGAGGGATTAATGCTTGAAGAACTGAATTTTCAGCTATTGCTCCTTTGAATTCCATGTAGCCTGTATTTCCTGAAAGTATTAATTCAGGTGAAATTCTGGCTAATCTTCTTAGAAGTCCGCAATCTAGTGAGTAGAGTTTGAATGCTGAAATATCCTGGTATGCGCTTAATGGCAGACCTGGTTTTGTTACATTGAATATTCTGTATACTAAACCCGCTTCTTCAAGCCACAACAGTGAGTCTTCATATTCTCTTGCTCTTGCTCCTGATTTTACCACTTTATATATGAATTTTCTGTTTTCTTTTGCTAGTTGTGAGGGCAGAGAATTCCAAAGATTTTTAATACGTGGTATATCTGCTGCGGGTGCATATTTTGAGAAGTCTAGTGTATAGAGATCGAGTATGTTTTGTAAAATGTCTTCTACAGCCTGCAAACCTTCATTTTCAAGTAATGCTTTAACTGCTTCAGGCATTCCGCCGCAAATGAGGTATCTTTTGTATTCACTCTCAAGTTTATTGAATATAATTTCAGGAAGCGGTGTAATTTCTTCTAAACCATTTATATAACTAAAAGTTTGATAATCTGAGGTTTTTAGGAATTCTTTGAATGAAATAGGGTAAATATTAATTATTTGAACTTTACCTACCGGTACTGACATTTTTTTCTTTCTTACAGCAACTCCTAATAATGAGCCTGCTGCAATTACATGGTAACCTGGTGCATCTTCGCAAAAATATTTAAGGCTGTTTAATGCTTCTTCGCATTCCTGTATTTCATCTAATATGATTAATGTTTTGCCGGGAATTATCGGAAACTCAGTAAAAAGTGTTAGTTCTTTAATAATTCTTTGAATGTCTTTTGTTTTTTGGAAAATACCTGACAATTCAGCGGTTTTGTCGAAATTGAATACAGCTATTTGCTCAAAGTTTTCTTTGCCAAATTCTTCCATTATCCAGGTTTTTCCTGTTTGTCTGGCACCTTTTAGTAACAGTGGCTTACGGGTTGAGCTGTTTTTCCAATCTTTGAGACGGGCGAAAATTTCTCTTTGTATTTTCATAATATCACATTTTATGTGCGATTAATGTGTGAAATATCACACAATCCGCACGTAATAATGGCAAATATAGGTATTTTATTGTTTTTTCACTCCTTTTTTTGATTTTTATTATATTTGCCTTCAATTAAATCTATAATGTCATGATAATACAAACTACATCATATCCTCGTGCCGCTTTG
>CAZFUO010000447.1:0-1571 GCA_964522065.1 uncultured Bacteroidales bacterium
GGCTGAGGAGATTATTGGAAAGAATCCTAAAGAACTGGCTGACTATGAAGAGGAAAAGTCCAGAAAAGGTAGTTTTGAAAAGCCACCTGTTCAGAGAACCCTTGTTACTCAGGGTACCGATCATCATAAGTGGATAATGAGACACGGTATGCCTATCGTGGTTGATGAATCATATGTTCAGCCTGATGGTCATATTGAGTATTTTCAGGTAGTTAAAACTCCAATTTTTAATGCAGCAGGAAAGGTTATTGGTACACAGGGTATGCAGTTTGATATTACTCCTTCTAAGCGTACTCAGGAAGCTCTGGCTTACGAGCAATATCTTTTGAAATCTTATATGGATAATACTCCTGATTCGATTTTCTTTAAAAATATTGAAGGAAGGTTTACTCGCGTTAACAGAGCTCAGTTAGCTGTATTGGGTATAACTGATGAGGCTGATGCAACAGGGAAAAGTGATTTTGATTTCTTTTCTCCTCATCATGCCAAGAAGGCTTTTGAAGATGAGCAAATGATAGTACGTACAGGTATTCCTATTATTAACAGAGAGGAAAAAGCCTCCTGGCCCGATGGTAGAACAATGTGGTTTAATACTTCAAAATTCCCACTGAAAGACAAGGATGGCAATATAGTGGGTACTTTCGGGGTTTCTACAGATATTACACGTCAGAAAAATCTTGAAATAGACTTGATTTCTGCCAAAATAAAGGCTGAGGAAAGCGACAGGTTGAAAACCGCATTCCTGCATAATATTTCTCATGAAATCAGGACTCCTATGAATGCGATTGTAGGATTCTCAGGATTTCTTAATGACCCGGATCTCGATTTTGACAAGAAATCTCATTTTGCACAGGTTATTGTTCAAAGTAGCAATCAGTTAATGTCAATTATTGATGATATAGTTTTGATTGCTACTATTGAAGCGGGCCAGGAAAAAATAAATGAGGTAGATGTCGATTTAAACTCTGTCCTATCTTTTGCATACGAGCAATTTGTAGAAAAAGCAAGAGATAAAGGACTAAGCTTTAGATTTATACCCGGGCTTGAAAATAGCCTGGCCGTTATCAGAACTGATGAGGTCAAATTTATGCAGGTTGTTAACAATCTCCTGGTTAATGCTTTTAAATTTACTTCAAAAGGGCATGTATTTTTTGGATATAAACTCAGAAACGAAACTCTCGAGTTTTTTGTTGAAGATACCGGTATAGGTATTGTTGAAAGTAAACATCAGGAGATTTTCAACAGATTTAGCCAGGTTGACAGTTCAATGAGCAGGCAATACGGAGGTTCAGGTTTGGGTTTGTCTATTAGTAAGGCTTATATAGACCTTATGGGTGGAAGAATCTGGGTTGATTCTCAGGAAGGTTCAGGGTCGTGTTTCTATTTCACTATACCATATAAACAATCTACTCTTTCTTTAAAAAATTTAAATATGCCTGAAGAAGTCAGCAAAATGGAGAAAATAAATTCAGAAGTAACTATATTGATAGCAGAAGATGAAGAGTTAAACTTTTTACTTATCAGAGAGCTTTTAAGACCTTTCAAGTTTAAAATTGTTCATGCCTCTAATG
>CAZFUO010000448.1:0-1569 GCA_964522065.1 uncultured Bacteroidales bacterium
GCAGCATAATTGTTATGATAGCCGTTATGCTTGGTACAACTGCCGGAGTTTTCACATCCGGCCTTATGATGGGATGGATAAATCAGAGATTAAACTCAGTTATAAATACTGAAATCGGTCATATAAAGATTCACAATACTGAGTTTCTCAACAATGAAGAAATAAGTAAAAATATTCCTGAAATAGAGTCTCTAAACAATTACCTGAAAAAATCGCCTGAAGTAAAATCTTACAGCAACCGAATCAAACTGATGTCAATGGCATCAACATCAAGAGGGACAACTGCTCTGATGTTGCATGGTGTAAATGTTGCACAAGAAATTGATGTATCAGATATCAACAAACTTATTATCCCGGCATCAGGTACATTTTTAAATGAAGACCAGACCTACCCTATAGTTATAAGCGATAAAACCGCAGAAGTTTTAAGAATAAAGAGTTATCAGATAGACCCCGGGCATATAAAAAAAATGAAAAAGGAAGGACTGCCCGATCAGCTCATCAGCAAATTAACCAGAATCGAAAACAACAAATACAACACAAAAAATCTGTTTAAAAAAGAGCTAAGTAATATCCTGACAAATAAAGAAGCTGACAAATACGGAAAATTAATTCTTGAAAATTCCGAACATTACAGACTTAGGTCAAAAATAATATTCACATTTAACGATTTGCAGGGTGAACTGGTAAATCAGTCTTTCAGAGTCTGCGGCATATATAAGACCAGCAACACAATGTTTGACCAGATCAATGCCTTTGTTCTTAAAAACGACCTTATAAATCTTACTGGTCTTGACAGCACTACAAGCCACGAAACCGCTGTAATCTTAAATGATGAAAAAAGTCTTAAAAGCTTTCAAAGTAATTTAAGAAAAGAATTTCCCGATTTGAGTGTTCTTAACTGGTTGCAACTATCACCAGATGCAGGAATGCTGGCAAAATATATGGACTTCTTCTATGTAATAATAATGGGATTCATACTTTTTGCACTTTCATTCGGTATAATTAACACAATGCTCATGGCCATTCTCGAAAGAACAAAAGAAATAGGCATGCTTATGGCTATAGGTATGAATAAAAAAAGGATATTTAGCATGATTATGCTGGAGACTATTTTCCTGACAATGGCAGGAGCAATAGCCGGTATGGTTACAGGGTGGGCAATCATAAAAATTACTGGCAAAACAGGACTAGACTTCTCTTCAGTAGGCGAAGGCTTTGAAGCTATGGGATGGGCATCTAAGGTTTATCCTGAAATTAGTTTATTATTTTTCCTTGGTGTGACATTGCTGGTAATCTTAACAGGTATTTTATCATCAATAATACCTGCATTAAAAGCTTTAAAACTAAATCCAACAGAGGCAATTAAAACAGACAATTAAAAATTCAGACCATGAATATTATAGAAATAAGAGATTTGGTTAAAACCTACACAAACACTGCAGTCGAAGTTAAAGCAATAGACGAAGTTGACCTTACTATTTGCGAAGGTGAGTTTACAGCAATCGTAGGCCCATCAGGCTCGGGTAAGACTACACTTTTAAATATGATAGGTGGTCTTGACAAACC
>CAZFUO010000449.1:0-1563 GCA_964522065.1 uncultured Bacteroidales bacterium
TACTCTGCTCATGTTTACAACAACTATTATGACGGAGTTTCAAAATACGGAGTCGGATCAACAGAAGGTTCGTCTGTTTTTGTAGAATCAAACTTTTTCAGAAATTGCAAGTATCCAATGCTTATTTCTATGCAGGGCAGTGATGTCTTTAATGAATCGACAGGTAAAAATGACTATTCAAACATGCCTACTTTTTCTAAAGAAAACGGAGGAATCATAAAAGCTTTTGGCAATGAAATTTCAGGTCAAAAAAGATTTGTCGCATACGGAGCAGATAATTTCCCAAATTCAACAATAGATTTTGATGCTGTAACAGTCAATCAAAGAGGCACTAAAATATCCTCATCAATAGTTTGTTACCAGGGCAAAACCTCATATAATAACTTTGATACTGATAGTTTAAAAATGTATTCTTACACTCCCGACTCTCCATCTGATGCAAAAAACAAAGTCATGCTTTATTCAGGCAGAATGCATGGTGGCGACTTCAAATGGACTTTTAACAATGCTGTTGATGACTATCTCGATCAGATAAATACAGCCCTGAAAAATGCTCTTAAAAATTACTCAACAAAACTGGTTGCTATACAAGGCGAAACAACTACCGGCATCGCAAATTATAAAATAGAAGAAATACAGATTTACCCAAACCCTGCAACTAACAGTCTTTACTTTAAGTCTGAAAACAAAATCAAAAAAGTCGAGATTTTCAACAGTGATGGAAAATGTCAAATGGTTGTAAAAGGTAACACTTCAACAATAGATATATCTAAACTAATAACTTCAAAATACAATATTGCCATTTACACAACAGATGGCGTCTTCTTTAAGTCATTTATAAAAAAATAAACTTATTTCTTATACTTCCTTTTTGGATTTTTCGGGAACCGCCCCTCCTCGACCCTTCTCTCCTGTTCAAACATCTCTTTAATTGACCAGAAGCAAGAAAAACCGAATACACCCAGCATGGCCGATATTATTGTATTACTGATAATAAGGGACAATGCAGAAGTAATGATACCGGCTATTAAAAACACAATCCAGAACTTTACTCCAAAATAATACTCCATTTTTATAACAAGCGGATGAAACAACCCGATTATTAAAAAAGTAACCAATCCCAGTATCAAACCATCAAAGTGCATATCAATAAGTGTTAATATCACAAAGTTAGATTTTTTTTGTTATGTTTGGTACACAAAACAAAAGACAAAACTTCATTATGAGAAAAGTAAAATGGGGCATTCTAAGCACAGCAAATATAGGTGTCGAAAAAGTTATACCGGCCATGCAGAAAGGCATTTATTCTGAAGTTTCAGCAATCTCATCCAGAGATCTGCAAAAAGCAAAAGAATGGGCAGATAAACTCAACATCGAAAAAGCATACGGAAGTTACGAAGAACTTCTTGATGATAAAGATATTGAGGCCATTTACATACCACTTCCAAACAATATGCATTTAGAGTGGACAATAAAAGCACTGAAAGCCGGTAAACATGTCCTTTGTGAAAAACCTGCAGGCATGAATGCAGACGAAGTTATTGAAATGCATGAATTTGCCAA
>CAZFUO010000450.1:0-1560 GCA_964522065.1 uncultured Bacteroidales bacterium
TTTAATAACCGGAGGAGCAGGTTTCATTGGCTCTCATTTGTGTGCAAGATTATTGGATGAGGGCAATTCTGTTATTTGCCTGGATAATTTTTTTACCGGTTCTAAATCTAATATTTTAAAGCTGATACCAAATCCACGTTTCGAGCTAATAAGACATGACGTCACCTTTCCGTATTATTCTGAAGTAGATGAGATTTATAATTTGGCTTGCCCTGCATCGCCCATTCATTATCAAAGAGATTCTATTCAAACAGTCAAGACATCAGTAATGGGTGCAATAAATATGCTGGGTAATGCAAAAAGGATAGGAGCAAAAATTCTTCAGGCATCAACAAGTGAGGTTTATGGTGATCCCATAGTGCATCCTCAGGTTGAGTCTTATTGGGGAAATGTTAATCCTATTGGCATAAGATCATGTTATGACGAGGGTAAAAGAGTTGCAGAAACACTTTTTATGGATTATAACCGTATGGCTGGTGTAAGGGTTAAAGTAATAAGAATTTTTAATACCTATGGTCCTCATATGCATCCTAATGATGGGAGAGTAGTTTCGAATTTTATTGTTCAGGCACTTAAAAATGAGAATATTACAATTTATGGTGATGGTAGTCAGACGAGAAGTTTTCAGTATGTTGATGACTTGATTGAAGCTATGACCAGAATGATGGCAACTGGTGATGATTTTACTGGACCTGTTAACATTGGTAATCCTAATGAATTTACTATTAAAGAATTAGCGGAAAAGGTTATTGCTCTTACTGGTTCCAAATCGAAGATTATTTATATGCCATTACCAAACGATGATCCTAAACAAAGGCAACCTGATATAACATTAGCTAAAGAAAAGCTAAACTGGGAACCGGTTGTTCAGTTGGAGCAGGGTTTATTAAAGACCATAGATTACTTTAAAACAATTGTACTGTAATTTTTAACTGAGAAACTCATGAATGTTGAAATCAACAATTCAGAATATAAAATATTAATTGTAGATGATGTTTTGTCAAATATTCTACTTTTAAAAATTCTTTTAACAAACGAGAAATATCAGATTTCCACTGCTATGGGTGGTAAGGAGGCTTTAGAAAAAATTGCAGTTGAAAAACCTGATTTGATACTACTTGATGTGATGATGCCCGATATGGATGGGTTTGAAGTTACTACTGAAATTAGAAAAATGCCTGAACCGTTTAATGAAGTTGCAATAATTTTCTTAACTGCATTAAATAGTACTCCTGATATTGTTAAAGGGTTTCAGGTAGGTGGAAATGATTTTGTTTCAAAGCCTTTCAGTAAAGAAGAGCTTGTTATAAGAATAAATCATCAGATTTCATTAATTGCAGCCAAGCGTATAATTATAAGGCAAACAGAAGAACTTAGAAGTATAATTACTGCCAGAGATAAAATGTACTCTGTTATTGCTCATGATTTGCGTTCTCCTATGGGGTCAATAAAGATGATGCTTAATATGTTAATGGTATCATTAACTCAGGAGACTATAGGTGATGATTTATATGAAATGCTTCATATGGCAAATAAATCTACTGAAGATACTTTCAGCCT
>CAZFUO010000451.1:0-1558 GCA_964522065.1 uncultured Bacteroidales bacterium
GGTTTTTCATTCAGCTCTACAATTTGAGCCTTAAGGATAAATACATCTGGGTCCGTTATATAAAAAATTACCCGTAATTACAGAGTTTGGCTGCTTTCCCAGGGTGTAAATAATACCACCGTCATGAAGCACAAGATGTGTTCTTCCAAGTTTATTGTAACTTATTGAATTATTTTTACCTACTGTAGAAGCAGGAATGCCTGCATTTGCCCACCACCAACCGCATGCGATTGCTCCGTAAGGTGTCCCTGCAATATCATTATGTTCAAATTTTACGTCTTCGACAAAAAATGCAAGTATGGCTTCAACCATTCTGAAGTCTATAGAAATGTTTCTTATATAGTTATTTGTGATAGAAATGTTTTTACAAACACCTTCAACACCAGGCTTAAAAATGTCTCCGTCACCAATTTCATAATGTTGAGGATGGCCTACAGAAATTGCATTTCCAAGCAAGTCGTTAAAGAAATTGCCATTTACTTCAGAATTTGTAACATCATTAACAAGACTTATCGCTGTTGCCGAATTTATATGCTCAAATTTATTGAGTACAAATCTGATGTTTTTTGCATTCCTGATGTCAATAGTTCCCGGAGGTACATCTGTGCTGTTATACTTGGTTGGATGCCAGTTGCCTGATGGAATATACTTTATTGCCAAACCCAGACTCTGAATGCCACCAAAACCATATGAATTTTCAATCTTCATCAGGTTCCATTTGTCGTATGAAAAAGTTAAACCTTCAAATACCAGATTGCTGACGCCCGATTTTGTTGATGAACCTTTAATTCTGATTAATCCTTCAGAAACAGGGACAACAGCTTTTGCTTTGCTCATGTCTTCACCCTGAGAATAATAGAAAATTTTCTGTTTTTTTCTGTCATAGTAGAATTCTCCGGGGTTGTCTAGTAATTCGATAGCATTTCTTACAAAGAAGCCTTTATTAAACTTGGTTTTTCCTGCCCAGGCAAGGGTGTTTAATATGCTTCCGTAAGGTTGTTGAAAATGTATTAAAATAGTGTCGTTGCTTAATTTATCAACTTTTGATGCACAGAGTATTTTTTCATTCCATACATTTTTATGTATAAGCTCTATGTCTTCAGGATTTGTAAGAAAAGGTAAGTCCCTGGTATGAAACTTTACTGCAGCAACAGATTTTCCTTCGCCATAAGCCCAGGGTTCTGTTCCTTTTATTTCAAACTCTCCCCAGCTGCCATAACCTGAAATCTGATTTTCAGTAATCGCCATTCTGGCTCTTTTTCCATTTATGAAAAGCGCTCTTATCTTTTCATTGGTTTTCAGGTCTGCACAATATATGTTTTTATGATTTGTTGCCTTCCAATTACCAACAGCTACTCCACCATTAATGACCGGAACTTCGTCTTTGTAGGCTTTGTAAATTATATTAAAACCATTCATTCCAGAATCATACTCATCAAAATTAATAGGTGATGAAAGTTGATAGCAGCCTTCTCTTAAAAAGACTGTAATATCACTCTTCATTTTCTTATTGATTTTTTTTACTGCGGCTTTTGCCTGATCAATAGAAGAAAATGGA
>CAZFUO010000452.1:0-1555 GCA_964522065.1 uncultured Bacteroidales bacterium
ATCTGGGAAGAATAAACAATCTTGATTCAACAAGCTTTTATGCTGCCCAAACAGCATTGACTCTGAGGGATATGGGTATAAACATTAACTTTGCTCCTGTAGTCGATCTTAATATTAATCCGTCAAATCCTGTTATAGGGGCTTTGGACAGAAGCTTTTCGCACTCTTGGGAAAAGGTTGTATCGCATTCGAGAGTTTTTGTCGATGAGCACAGTAATCTTGGTATTCTTACCAGTTGTAAGCACTTTCCCGGTCATGGCAGCTCTAAGACTGACTCACACCTTGGCTTTACAGATGTATCTGATACATGGGAAGGTATTGAAATACAACCGTATAAAGAGTTGATTGGCTTGGGTAAATGTCCTATGATAATGACGGCTCATATTTTTAACAGCCAGCTGGATGATAAGTATCCTGCTACTTTGTCATTTAAAACTTTAAACAATTTACTAAGGACAAGCCTGGCTTTTAGAGGGTTGATTATATCTGATGCTATGGACATGAAGGCAATTACAGACAATTATGGCCTGGAAGAAGCTTTAAAGCTGTCTATAAATGCAGGTTGTGATATTTTGATTTTCTCAAACAATACTAATATATACAATGAGGACATTGTACCTGAAGCTGTTACAATAATAAGCAACCTTGTTAAAAGCGGGAAAATCTCAAAAGACCGTATTAATGAGTCTTACCAGAGAATTTTAAAAGCTAAAGATAGCCTGTAATTAACAGGCTATCTTATTTAAATATTCTACTGCTTTCTGAGGATCGGGAGCATAGAAGTCCGCACCAATCTTTTCACAGAAGTCGTTGTTAACAGGCGCACCACCTACAAGAATTGTTGTTGAAGGGCTTACTTCTTTAATTTTATTTACTGTCTGCTCCATGTTTGCCATTGTTGTGGTCAAAAGAGCTGATAGTCCGACTACTGCACCGGGGTTATCATTGATAGCTGCAAGAAACTTTTCTGTCGGTACATCTACACCAAGATCAATAATAGCCCATCCTCCTCCTTCTATCATCATAGAAACCAGGTTTTTGCCTATATCGTGCAAATCGCCCTTAACGGTTCCGATGATAAAAGTACCTTTAGATACTATGTCGCCTGAAACGAAAAATGGTTTAAGGTTTGTCATTGCAGCACCCATTGCTTTTGCTGACATAAGCATCTGAGGAACAAAGATTTTGTTTTCAGAGAATTTGTTGCCTACTTTGGCCATTGCAGGAATAAGGGCATCTTCGAGTATGCTTTGTGGAGACACTCCTGCATTTAATGCTTCGAGTGTTAACTCCAGCGAACCATCCTGATCTCTCATTTGTGGAGGATATGGTGACTTTTTATCTACTTTTCCAAATTCAACTGCTTCTGCTAGTTTTTCAAGAATTGATTCCATAATACACGTTATTCTATATGTTATTTTATTGCTTTATAATTTTTCTCATTGTAAGGATTTTTTCCTTCTGCTGACTCCAGAAACTCAATGAGTTTTGCATAATGTTTTTCGATTTTGCCTCTTACCATTTTCATGGTACTGTTCATCATCTGATTTTTTTC
>CAZFUO010000453.1:0-1543 GCA_964522065.1 uncultured Bacteroidales bacterium
GCCATCTGTGTGGTAGTAATTGTTTAATCCTGATATTGTCCATTACTGGAGGTATCTCCGGATTGTAAACAGGTATCATTACATCCTGTTTCTTTAATTCTTTACGAATAAGTCTTGCTAACTGGTTGTTGATTTTATGACCCGGTCTGGTTGCAATTATATGTCCTTTTAATGGTTTTCCAATAAGTGCAAGGTCTCCTACAAGATCTAAAACTTTATGTCTTGCGGGTTCGTTATCATATTGTAAGGGGCGATTGTTTATATAACCTAACTTGTTTACAAGCTTGTGAGGTATGTTCATTGTATCTGCAAGAGTGTCAAGCTTTTCCTGAGTTATTTCCTGATCGTAAATAACCAGTGCATTGTCAAGGTCACCACCTTTAATAAGGTTGTGTTGTAAAAGTAATTCTACTTCTCTTACAAATACGAAAGTACGACTTGATGCGATTTCGGTTTCGAAATCTGAAAGTTTGTTTAATCTGGCAAACTGATTACTCAAAATGCATGAATTAAAACTGATAAGAGTTGTAATACTAAAACCGTCATAAGGTAAAATAATTAAAGAAGCACCTGTCTCAGGGTCGCTAACTTCAATTCTATTACGTACAACGTAATATTGTTTTTCGTAATGTTGCTCTTCTTTGCCTGCTTCTTTAATGCCATTAACAAAATGAATAGCACTACCGTCAAGTATTGGCATTTCAGGGCCGTCAATTTCTATTATGCAGTTATCAATTTCAGCTGCATAAAGTGCAGCAAGAGCATGTTCTACAGTGCTGACAACAACATCACCTTTACTTAAAACTGTGCCTCTTTCTGTGTAATTTACATTCTCAGCAAGGGCTTCGATTTCGGGTTTGTTTTCCAGATCGGTTCTTATAAACCTGTATCCTGTGTTAATAGGAGCAGGGCAAAAACGAGCAGTTATTTTCAGACCTGTATGTAAGCCTTTACCTGATACCTGAAAGTCTTTTTGTAAAGTGATTTGATTTGCCATAATTAACTTGTGTCGCTATTATTTTGAATTCTTTATTTGTTCAAGTTCCTTTTTTAGTTTTTCTATATCGTTATATAGTTCAGGAAGCTTTTTAAATATGATGCTCGATCTTGTAAAGTCTCTTGCCGGTATTGCAGGATAACCCATAAATGCTCCAGAATCAGATTTTATATTGTTTGGTATTCCTGATTGTGCTGCGATTTGTATTCTGTCACCAATTTTTATGTGACCTGCAAAACCAACCTGACCTCCAACCATGCAATTGCTTCCAAGTTTTGTTGAACCTGCAATTCCGGTTTGTGCAGCCATTACGGTGTTTTCTCCAATTTCAACGTTGTGTCCAACCTGAATTAAATTATCAAGCTTAACACCCTTTCTTATTATTGTCGAACCCATTGTAGCTCTGTCTATAGTTGTATTAGCACCAACTTCAACATCATCTTCAATGATTACGTTGCCTATTTGTTGTATTTTCTGGAAATCACCACTTTTTTGAGGTGCAAATCCGAAACCATCACCACCAATAACACATCCCGCCTGAAATAC